>DASYTU010000071.1:0-16190 GCA_036001925.1 Actinoplanes sp. | reverse complement strand
CGCGCGGCCTACGACAAAGCCATCGAGCTGGCGGGCAACACCGCCGAGACCGCCTACCTGACCCGCCGCCGCGACCAGCTGGGGTAGCGCCCGCCAATCCCGATCGAAAACCCCCGTGCAAAGCGGCGCTTCCCTTGCGGCCCTGCGCACGGATCGCCTCCACCAACCCGTCCGCAGCGTCGAACAACGCCTGGATCTCGTCGTAGGTGAACGGCCGCCGCCGCGGATCACCCTCATAGTCCTCGACGTGGAGGACCGAGTTGTCCTCGTGCATCACCTGCTGCGGCACCTCACCGAAGCGCTGCAGGCGCTCCGCCGGCCAGCGGTACCTGGCGTCGGTCAGGTACTCACAGAACAAGCGGATCGACATCCCATACCCACGCGCCGCCGACAACGCCAACGGCCGCGGCCCCGAGCGCAGATGCGCGATGAACGCCTCCGCCTCCGCGGCGTCCACTGCCACGGATACAGATTCGAGAACTCCACCAGCCGGCGCATCAATCGCAACCGCGGTCGCACCGTCGACTCGGTGAGATAGCGGGCTCGCTGCTGCGTGTCCCAGCCGTGCAGCCTCGCCTCGAACACCGCCGGCGCCGGGTCCAGATGCACCACGTTCGCCGCCAGCACCGCACCCGCCGAGCCAGGGAAATCACGCTGCAACGATGCGTTGTATCAGACGCAACATCGTTGCAGCCAGTCAAGAGTGCAGCGCAGCGTCGTTCTTCCGACGCATCCAGGCGGGCCGACGCACCGACTGAGCAGCGCATTTATTGTTCTTAGCGAGCCGCCGAGTGTTGCATCCGATGCAATTCGTCTCGGTGGGGCGGCAGCGTGGCCGCGACGGTCCGCGGCCGGGCGGCGCGGCCACGGCCAACGGACCGCAATGTGACCTCGCGGCGGCGGTGCAGTGGGCGAGCACACCGGACGCCGGTGGGGAATGTGACCGGCTGCTCTACTGGGCATCTGTCGGAAAGGCGGCAGCGAACCGTCCCGAGGACGATTGCCCGGCACCGCTCACAGGAGCACGGTGTATGTGGGACCCGCCTGTCGCGAAGGGGGTGAGCTCGATGGACGGTGAGGTCAGGCTCCAGTTGGTCGAGGACGGCGCTGACGCTGAACGGCTCGACACACTGACTGGGTACCTACGTTCGGAGCTGCTGCAACTCGACGTCGAAGATGTCAGCCGCGTGCAGACAGGGGACGTCCCGCCCGGCGCCCGGGCGATCGACGTGGTGGCGCTCGGCGGGCTGATCGTTAGCCTCGGCCGCACCGCCACAGGCCTCAAGGATGTCGTCGCGGCGGTCCGGAGGTGGTTGTCTGGCGGCGACGGGGTCCGCCGCACCGTGAAGATCGAAATCGACGGCGACACGCTCGAATTGTCCGAGGTTTCCGCGGCTGAGCAAGACCGTCTGGTCGACCTGTTCGTCCGGCGGCACAGCGGAGACGAGGGCTAGTGGCAGACGGGCAACGCAGGGCTCTGATCGTCGCGAACGACCAGTACGAGCACGAAGGGCTGGGCCACCTGCTCTCGCCTGGGGCGGACGCCGATGCGCTGGGCCGTGTACTTAGCGACCCGCAGATCGGCGGCTTCGAGGTGCGGGTGGTGCGCAACGAGCCAGCGCACGTCATCGGTACGTACATCGAGGACCTGTTCTCCGACAGCCGGCCTGACGACGTGCTCCTGCTGCATTTCTCCTGTCACGGTTTGAAGAGCGAGTCCGGCGAGCTGTTCTTCGCCGCCCGCAACACGCGGCCCAATCGGCTCGGGTCCACGGCGGTGTCGGCCGATTTCGTGCAGCGGTGCATGCGGGCGAGCCGGTCTCGGAGCGTCGTGCTGCTCCTGGACTGCTGCTACGGCGGAGCGTTCAGTCAAGGTGTGACGGTCCGCGCGTCGGGCGACGCCAACGTGTTCGACAGCTTCCCCGGCGGCAAGCTGGGCGGCGGCCGTGGCCGCGCGGTGATCACCGCGTCCAGCTCGATGGAGTACGCCTTCGAGGGTGACCGGCTGGCCGACGAAACGATCCGGCGCCCGTCGGTGTTTACTACAGCGCTTGTCGATGGCATGGCGACCGGCGAGGCGGACCGCGACGAGGACGGCTGGATCTCGCTTAACGAGCTGTACGACTACGTCTTCGACCGCGTACGCGAGATGAATCCGAACCAGACGCCGAGCCGTGACGTGGAAATGCAGGGCGAGTTGTATGTCGCCCGCAGCCGGCGGCGTAGAGTCCGGCCGCAGCCGATCCCGGCCGACCTGCGCGCCGCGATGACCGACGCGAACATGTTCAGCCGCCTCGGCGCGGTCACCGAATTGCGGTCGCGCCTGACGAGCGACAACCTGCCCGTCGCCGCCGGGGCGTGTCAGGCGCTGCGAGAGATCGCCGGCACAGACATCCGGTACGTCGCTGACGCCGCCCGGGCGGCACTGGACGAAGCGGCGATCCAGCCGGCCGAGCGGGAGCTGCACTTCGGCGAGGTGGCCGTGGGAGCTGACGCCGGTGTCTTGGCGGTGCGGCTGCTAGGTCCGCCGCTGGCGCGCGCCTGCACGACACAGGCTGCGGAGAACTGGATCAGGGTGACCGACACGGCCGAGGGGATCGCTGTCTCCGTCGACACGAGCCGGGCGGGTGCGCACCATGGCAGTCTTACCGTGAGGGGACCGACCGGCGAGGTGGTCATCCCCGTCGACGTGCAGGTCACTGAGCAGTCGCCTGGGCCGCTGCCCGGCGGGCCGCCCGCCGCATCGGCCGCGGCGAGCGCGACATCCGTGCAGGCCGCCGCGCCGCACGTGGACCTTGCTGCGCCAGCCGGCGCCACTCCACCGCCCGCGGCATCCGCGTCGGCGCCGCTGGTCGGGCCGGAACCTTCGCCGCAACCACCAGCGGAGCAATCGGCTGCTCCGGCCGCCGGCGCCGCGGGACCGCCCATCTCCTACCGGCGCTCGCCCTGGCCTGGCCGGGTCGCGGTCGTCATGCTGATCGCCGGTGGCCTCACCGCCCTCCTCGGCATCATCCTGCCCACCATAGACGGGGACGAAAACAAGATCGGGACCATCACGATCCAGATCGCGGTGTACGCCGTCTCCTGGATTCTGCTCGCCTGCGTCCCCGGGGAGGCCACGCGCGGCCGACGCATCATGCTCGCCATCGTCGGCGCGTGGGCGTTGCTGGTCGTCGTGTGGCTCGCCTCCGACCCCCCGCTGTACCTGGCGTACTGGGAAATTCCGGAAACCCCGCTGTACCTGTTCTGGCTGATCGCCGGAGTGCTGGAGATCGGCGCGGTCTTTCTCGGCGGGTCCCGACCGACGCGGAGCCTGGAGTTGGTCTCGAGCGGCCTCACCATCGCCTTCGGCCTGCTCATCCTCTACCTCGTCAACCAGCAGGCGGACTCGGCCCTGGTGCTCAGCTTCAGCCTGTACTTCATCGCCCTCGGCGCAACCTGGGTCTTCATCGGCCTACGACGGCGCCGGGCCGCCCTCGCCGGCTGACCCGCGCTACCAGCGGCCGCGCCCACCGCGCCGTGGAGTGGGGCTGCGCGGATCGCCCGTCGCCTTGGCTATCGACCGCGTCGACCAGTTAGTGTCCTGATTGGACGATGGTTCTTCGTGACTCTTCACGATCGTCGCTGCGACCTGCGCATCAGTGATCTTGCCTGCCGCCCCGGCGCTTCAGTCCCAGCCGAGCTGGACGTACACCTGGTCTGCGACAACCGGCCACCCACAAAAGATCATCAACCAAGGGGTGTTTCCATCATCCACCGGGGGTCGTCACACGGTCTCACCTGTTGAACAACAAGCTAAGTCAAGGCCGCCATCTGCGACCATGAGGTTTGGATAAGCTCTCAAATGCAATACTTGCAACGTTCGGATGCTTATACGCGACTGACGTCGCGCGCGTCTGCCCCCGAGGGGTGCACGGCGTCCTGACCGAGTCACGGCGGCGCGGCGGACGCGCACCGTCGATGTCTCGCCACCAACTCCGTAAACCTCCCGGTCGGCGACGAGCCGAGGATCGAAGCGATGTGAGGACCCATGCTTGAGCTGCGACCTAACTGCGAATGCTGCGGTGCCGACCTCCCACCCGAGTCGACCGAGGCGATGATCTGCACTTTTGAATGTACCTTCTGCCGCACATGCGTCGATACACGGCTACACGGCGTGTGCCCCAACTGTGGCGGCGACTTCGCCGCACGGCCCATTCGGCCCGCCGCAATGCTTGGGCGCTATCCCGCCTCGACGAAGGGCATGGCATTAGCAAAGGGTTGTTTGTGACTCGACCACAAGACATCCGGTTCAGATCTCACCGGATACGATGGCCCCGTGAAGACGAACAGGCCGCCGAGAAGACGGCCTGCCATCCTCTGCGCGGCCCGCAACCGAGCCAGTGATGGCGAGCGGCGATTGAGGTGACCTCAGCAACATCGGTAGCGGTGCTCATATTGGGTAAGCGGTGTCTGCGGCGATGCGATCAGCGGCCGGGTGGCGTGCGCGGGCGCCGGTTACTCGGTCACGGCTTCGTGGCAAAGCATTGGCGTGTGTTCTTCGTTCTCCGGCGGAGATGGAGCGCGACATCGGTCGTCGGCGCCCCTCTGGCCCGGTCAGTCACCTGGCGTTCGGCGATGCGCCGGATCGTCGTGCTGCCCGAGACTGGCAGGTCACCAGCCGCTGTCATTCGTTCCTCCAAAGGGCGCCCAGGAGCGGCCGCCGAGCGTCGCGCCTAACTGGGCACGGTGACGCTCGCATGCGACGTTTTCATGGTAGGTCCCGAGTCTGGGACCGCTGTCGCTGGGCGAGCGGGCTGGTCGTTCAGAGCCTCTGCCTGCCGACCGCAACCGGCCAGGGCCCGCATCAACAGGGCCCAAAACCGCTCGTGCAGCGAGTGTTCCCGAATCAAGGTGCGCAATTCAGCGATTAAGTCGGCATGCCGACCGGCATCAAGATCCAGCTCGATCCGTCGCTCCAGGGCACGCACCATCGCTCGATCGAACCAGGCACCTCATCGCGATGGAGCACCTCAGACGGCACGTCGCTCAACGCCGGGACCCGCCACAATGCGAGCGCCTCATCCAACAAACCGACCTCGACTGCGGGGTCGGCTGCCCGGCGGGCGTGCTCGAGCAACTCATCGAAACGCACCAGATCCAACTGACCAGCCGTGAGCGCGATCAGATAGCCGTCTGGCCGGGTAACAATCAACCCGTCGCCCAACCTCCGACGCAGCCGACGCACATACGTCTGTGCGGTAGCCCGAGCATCAGCCTGCGGAGCATCCCCCAAATCCAGCGGACCAACTCCATCGTCGACACCACGCGACTAGCACGCAACAACAGCGCTGCAAGCAACGCACGTTGCTTGCCCGCCGGCACAGTGATCTCCGCACCGTCACACGAAACCTGCAAAGGACCAAGAACCCGGAACTCCACGCGTCACCCCCTTCGACTGAGGCGGCGGAGGGCGTGGGGTTGAGGGTGCTGACGCAGGGTCGCCACGGCGTTCGTTCGTATGCGGCGGCGACTGCATCGAGCTCAGGCAAACCTGACCGCCGCAAGAAGTATCGTGACGGTCAACCGTGAGCTTAGGAGTGAGGCGTGGAGGATCGCATCGAATTCGCGCTCGTCGACGTGTTCGCCGATGTCCCGTTAGCGGGGAACCCACTGGCGGTGGTCCCCGACGCCGATCAGATTTCTGACGACCTGCTTCCGCGCATTGCCCGCGAGTTCAACCAGGCCGAGACCACCTTCCTGCTCAGTCCCACCCGGCCGGGGGCACACTGGCGGCTTCGGTCGTTCACCGCTGCGGGCCAAGAGGTGTACGGCGCGGGTCACAACGCGCTGGGAGCGTGGTGGTGGCTCGCCGAGCAGGGTCGCCTGGCCGGCGTCCAGCGGGAGGAGATCTGGTGGCAAGAGATCGGTCCGGTTGTGCTTCCTGTGCTGATCACGATGGTTGATGGGCGTCCGGTCCGCATCGCGATGCGCCAGCAACAGGCGGAGTATGGCCGCGAGATCAGCGATCTGGATGGGCTGGCCCGGGCTCTGCGCGTCGACCGGGACTCGCTCGGTGCCGCGCCTGACCTACCGGTGGCACAGGTCGTGTCGACTGGCGCGGCGCACCTGCTGGTGGGGTTGAGCGGTCGCGCCGTGGTGGACCGGTCCGACCCGGACCGGCAGGCCCTGAAGGAACTACTGGTGGACATCGGTGGCGAGGGCATCTATCTCTATGCTCTGGATCCGGCGGAGCCAAGCGCCGATGCACACGCCCGTTTTTTCAACCCGGTCGCAGGAATCCTCGAGGACCCCGCCACCGGCACCGCGGCAGGCCCGTTGGCCAGCCTTCTGGTCAAGCACGGCCGCGCCGGCGACCGCGTCACCATCACCCAGGGGCACGCGATGGGCCGTCCGTCGCGGATCGTGATATCCATCGCCGAGATCCCGACCATTGAGGGCCGGGCGACGGTCACCGCAACCGGAGAGCTCCGTCTCCGCTGAGGCGCCCACTCCAGGTAGGGCCTGCCCGGGTCAGACGCGGCGGTCGCCAACTCAGCCGAGCCGCCTCCATCGCGGCGCGGCTCGACGTGATGCCGTTGACGGCCGTGACGTTCTGGCCTGGCCAGACGTAGTCGTCGTCGCTGACCGGCGGTGGTCTGTCATGCGACCTGCATCCTGCTACGGACTCGGCTCTCAACTGGCGACCTGCTGGTCACGGGCAAGACCTGGACGGGGTTCGCCAACTCAGAGGAGGACTACGCCGACGAATTCGTGGGCCGACGGATCCAGCCGTTCCGGATCGAAGATGAGGCCCATGCCATTGCCGACACGAACTTCATCGTGCAGGGCCGGGTCCGGCCGCACGCGGTCCGAGACGGACTACTCGTCACCGGGCAGCAGCAGTACTCCGGTGCCGCCGCCCGGTTAGTTATCCAGGCTCTCGGACAATAGCCTCGATCATTCGTGCGCCCAGCGGACCTGGAGGTGAGTGCGTCGCGCTTCTGGGGTCGTAGGCATGTCGTCACCCGCCGGTGCGAGTCCCATCCGGTAGCTGTCAGGAGGCCCGATGGCAGCCTGGCGGCTCCGTCTGGAAACGGGTCGGATCGAAGCCCAAGGAGTCCCACAGCAAGCGCACCGAGCGGGGGTATGCCGATACACGGCCGCGCTCAAAAACGCAACGAAAGGAGACAGCACGCGATGACGGATCACAAGGTGGTCAACCGTGTGGAATGGCAGGCCGCTCGTGACGAGCTGCTTCAGCGCGAGAAGGAGCACACCCGGATGGCGGACGAGCTGGCGCGCCGGCGCCGCGAGTTGCCCTGGGTCGCGATCGAGAAGGAGTACCGGTTTGACACCGACGACGGGACGCGGACCCTGGCCGAGCTCTTTGACGGCCGCTCGCAGCTTCTGATCTACCACTTCCAGCACGGACCGAGCTACACGGCGGGATGCCCGATCAACTCGTCGATAGCCGATAGCATCAACGGCATCCTGCCGCACCTTCACGCCCGCGACGTAACCCTGCTGCTCGTTTCGCGGGCTCCGCTGACGAAGCTGCATGCGTACAAGCAGAGGATGGGCTGGAGCCTTCCGTGGGCCTCGTCGGCGAACAGCGACTTCAACTTCGACTTCGGCAGCTCCTTCACCGACGACCAGGTGCGCGGGTTCATCGGGTCCCTCGGCGACAAGATTCTGCCGATCGTGCGTCAAAATGCGACGGCAACCGGGACCGACCCCGTCGGATACCTCTCGGAAGCACCGGGCATGAGCGCCTTCACGCTCGAGGACGGCGCTGTCTACCAGACCTATGCGACCACGGCGCGCGGGCTCGAGTTCGTGATGACGTACTACCCGATCCTCGATCGGATGCCGAAGGGGCGCGACGAGGGCGATACGCCCCAGACCTGGATTCGGCGTCATGACGAGTACGCCTGAGGCGTCGAAGGAAATCATGGCGAGCTCGGCTCCGGCCCGGGACACCGACTTCGATACCAAGACCATTGAGGAGTTTCGGGCGAACGGGGGGCACGTCGGCGGGCCACTGGCGGGCACCACGATGGTTCTCGTCCACCACATCGGCGCCAGGTCGGGGATCGAGCGCGTCTCGCCGCTGGCCTGCTCCCCGCAGGATGACGGCCGTTTCGCGATCGTCGCCTCCAACGGAGGATCGCCAACCCACCCAGACTGGTACTACAACCTCAGGGCCAACCCCAGAATCAACGTCGAGCTGGGTACCGAGACATTCACGGTACTGGCGCAGTAACTGGACGACATTGCCCGGGCCGAGCTGTGGCCGAAGCTGGTCGCGGAGTCTCCTGCCGTCGGCGAGTTCCAGACCAGGACCACGCGACGGATTCCGGTGTTCATGCTAGTCCGCCAGGACTGACCCGCCACCCGTGCCGCCACGGGCAGGACTTCAAGGATCCACCCTCGCAAATGGAGATCGGCTTCGCGATCTTCGCCAACGTCCTGGAACGTGACGACCAGGGACAGCCCATCAACGAGAAGCACGCCGACGCGAACTCCCACTGGAGAGCTGGACCTCGAGCCCGTGGTGCGTGCCCTCTGCTGACCCAGCGCTGCGCGGTACGGCCTCAGCACTCGAACACGACGGCAGGTCGCCCGACCGCAGTACACCCCGCACGACCGGCTGGTGCTGGCCGGCACCGCGGGCGAAGCAGCCTGCGGTGGACGGCGTTCCTGCGTGCCCAGGCCGCCGGGATGCTGGGCTCCGGTCGACGCCGAGGACCCGGTGGAACGGCTCAAACGCCGCCCTGCTATGCACTTATGGTCGTCGATATCGGCGTACCCAGCTCGACCGTACGGGAGACCGTGCAGATGCGGTCGTGTGACCTCCGAACCGCGGGCGGCAGCTCTTCCCGGGCTGCGTCGCCGCCCGCGCCGTCGGGGAACGCCACGGCGAACTGGACGCTGAGGTTGACCATCCGGTTCCCGCCCGACTCATCCCGCACCTTGTCGCCGGTGACCCGTACGGTGAACCGCTCCGGCTCCGCGCGCCGGCTGGTCACCAGGTCGACGTCGAGCGCGGTGCAGCCGCCGATGGCCGCGAGGAGGAGCTCGACCGGGGTGAAGTCGCCGTCGCCCGCACCGACCGAGATCGAGGCGCCGCGGGCGTTGCGCACCAGGAACCGCCCGAGGTCCGTGCGCTCGACGTCCACGGCGCGCAGAGTGTCACTAGTCATACCACGGAAACTACCGCCCGGCTCAGGACAGCACGCCCTAAACCCGCCCAGCGCAAGCCTCGTCCACCCGCCTCGGGAGACCAGTCCGCCGTGCCATCACCCGCAGGTCGAAACCGACATTGCACGGCGCCGTCACGTCACGGATCTCCATCGCTTCGAACAGATCACCGAGCCCGTTCGCGAGCGGAGCCCCGAGCCGGGCCATGGCCGCACCGTTATTGACGATGGTCACCGCAGCGCCGCCCTCACGTAGCCGCGAAGCCTGCTCCACGACTCGTACGCCATGCCCGTCGGCAAGCAGCGCTCGAGGCAAGGGCCAACCCGCCCCACAGCTGCGGCCACGCGCCGGCTGAGTGCGTTCATCGCCGCCGCCGTGCCGTACGGACCAAGCCCGCCCGGGTGGCCGTCTCAAGAACCGTGAGACGCATCCTGTGTACGGCGGCCGTCGCGGCTCTGATGGTGTCCGGATGTTCGGCGCATCAAGTCGCGGCTCGGACCCCGACGCCGCAGCCGGTCATGACGAGCACCTGGCCGGCGCACGGCACCACCCGGCCCGCCCAGGACACCACCGCGCCCGCCCAGGACACCACCGGGATCGTCGCGGGACGGTGCCCGGCGACCGCGACGGTGTGGGCCACGCCCGATCCCCCACCGGGATTCGCCCGGCCGGGACCCAGGCTAGCCGGGCCGCTCGTGCCGATCGCGGCGCGGTACATGGTCCTCTGCCGGTACAACGGCATGAACGAGCGGCCGTATCGCAGACTCCGCGCTGCCCGGCTCGTCGCCGGCGCTGCCGACGTGCGGCGGTGGCGGGCGCGTTTCAACGACCTGCCGGCGATTCCGCCGGGTCCGCGGAGCTGTCCGTTCGACGACGACCGGCGGCTGTTGATCGCGTTCGTCGCGTCGCCGCGGTCGTCCGTGGTGCTCTCCGCGACAGTCGCCGGATGCGGGTACGTCAGCGACGGCGTCCAACTCCGCGACCTGGCGAGCGCACCGGACTGGCGCTTCCGGGACGACCTGCTCCGCCTCGCCGGCGGTTGACTCCGCCGGGGCAGCACCGCGACCTGGTGCTCGACGAGGAGGTCACGACCCGATCTGCCGGGACTACTGGCTGGCCATGAACCACCGCGGCGGCGCGCCGCCCAAGCTCGGCCCGGCCACCACGTCCATCGACAAGTTCATCCAGCTCGTGGTCGCCGGAGAGGTCGTCGGTCTCGCCGCGGCCTGGGCCGAGGATGCCTTCAGCCGCCCCGGCGTCCGCTTCGTGCCGGTCAGCGATGGGGAACCCGCGGTCACCGCCCTCGCCTGGCGCCCCAGCGCCGGACATCCGCTGACCGAACGCTTCCTCGAGGTCGCCCGGGAACAACTCGGCTGATCGTCGCCGGGGACGGCCCGGCCGGTCGCGATAGGAACGACCTATGGCAGCCGCGACCGATCAGTCTTGGACCGCGGCCCCCTCGGCCATCCCATGCTCGGTGGAAACGGGCCGAACCGAGGAGGAGAAAATGGCAGTCAAGGATGTGAGCGTCGTTTCGGTGCCAGTGGCCGACCAGGACCGCGCGAAGGAGTTCTACATCCACACACTCGGCTTCGAGCTCAGGGACGAGGCTTCGATGCCGGGCACCCGGTGGGTCATGGTGGGGCCCAGGAACGGCGGCGCCGGGCTGGCGCTGACCACCTGGTTCGAAACGATGCCGCCCGGCTCCCTGCGCGGACTCGTGCTCACGTGCGACGACATCCAGGCGGAGTACGAGAGTCTGACCGCTCGGGGCGTGCGGTTCGAGGGACCGCCGCAGCACCAGCCATGGGCGACGGAGACCGTTGTCTACGATGTCGACGGCAACGGCATCGTGTTGCAGCAGGCCTGACGCCCGCTATGTCCCGGCCACCGCGGGGGGTAGTGGCGTGGTTCAGCGGTGCGGCTGTGCGCCAATGCCTGATCGAGTTCGCTGTGGCGCACAGCGTCTCGGACACGTGTTGTGCCGCCGAGGAATCGTCGGACCTGTGGATCGGTGAGGTTAGCCGTTACGTCGGGTCGTCGGTTTGCCGGGGGTGGAGGAACTGCTTCGGTTGAAGGTTCCATACTTCGAGGGCTGCGGTGGGTTGGACCTCGTCGGTGGCGGTTGTGACCTGCACAAGGACTGCGCCGATGTCGTACTCGAAGCCGGAGATCGGGCCGGCGCCGTAGTCCCGGTGCTCCAGCTTGAAGGTGCGATCACGATCAGGTCTGGTCCAGCCCTGCCTGCGGCCGTCGACGTCGGCGGCGGTCGCGATGGGCCGGATGGTGACCGAACGTTCGGTTGCCCAGCCCGGATGCCGGCACCTCCGTGACCAGGCGCTGACCGAGACGCGCGCCCGCCACCTACGCTGTCTGCCAATGGCAGCCGTTGAGACCCCGGACATGATTGCGCGCACGCGGATGGTCAGAGCGTCGACGATCCTGGACACCAGGTTGCAATCTACGGCTCCAGGTCGAAGTAACTAACCCTGACCAACGACCGGGATCTCGTCGCTTGCCTCATCGCGTACGGCCGCCGCGACGTAGGCGAAACCCCGGGCGAGTTCCTGCTGCGCCACCGCGATCGGGTAAGCCAGGAAGCCGTGTACGGCCTCCGCGACCACCTCAAGGGCGGCCGGGCTCCCGGCCGACCGCCAGCGGGCGGCCATGAAGAGGGAGTCGTCGAGCAGCGGGTCCTCCGTACCGACGACGAACCGGGCCGGCGGCATCCCGCTGAGGTCGGCGTAGAGCGGTGAGATGTCGGGATCTCGACGCTCCTCCGGGCTGCGGCCGGGCACGAACTGGTCGTTGAACCAGGTGATGACCGGAACGGAGAGGACGAGGTTGCGATCTCCCCAGCGCCGCGTGCTCGGTGTCATCGACAGGTCGTAGCCGCCGAAGGCCAGCTGCGCGGCGCGGAACGCCCGAGTGATGCCGCGGCGGTCCCGAAGCCGCAGCAGCGTGCTCACCGCCAGGTGGGCCCCGGCCGACTCGCCGCCGATGACGAGCCGGTCTGTCCCGAACTCGCGCTGGGCGTTGGCCACCAGCCAGGCGGCGGCGTCTTCGCAGTCGTCGGGGCCCGCCGGATACGGGTGCTCCGGCGCGAGCCGGTATTCGACGCTGACCACGGCGACGTCGGCGTTATGGGCGAGCGCCGCGAGGAACGGGTCCTGGTTCGCTGCCGAGCCCAACGTCCAGCCGCCACCGTGCAGGTGCAGGAACACGCCGCGCACGACCTCCGGCGTGAAGACCCGGATCGGGATGTCACCGGCCCGACCCGGTACGGTCCGGTCGACCGCCTCGTCAAGGCGCGCCGGCACCGGAAAGGGACCTGCGCCGCGCGCCCGGTCCTTGCGGATCTGCACCGGGTCGTCGACGACGTTGACTGGCGGAATCGTAGCCATGAGGCCGGCGAGTTGCCGGTTGAAGGTTCGCGTCTCGTCGATCTCGTCGAACCCGGTGGTCGCCACTCCGGCGACCGCATCGAACAGATTCATCGTTACAGGCTGACGCAGTCGGGACGCAAGCGGAAGCCGTTGTCGCCGGTCAGAGCGTTCGAATCCCAGTACCGGCACCATCTCGGTGTCGACCACGGCACCCACGCAGTGTCGTGCACCGCGACGGACAGCGCCGGCAACAGCGGCAACAATGGCGGTCCGAACACGGTAACGGTGAATATCGACTCGACCGCGCCGGTACTGACGGTTCCGGTACGTCCGGTGATGGTGAACGCGACCGACCCGGGCGGCGCGCTGGATGTGATCGACGACGAGGTGCTCCACGCGTTCGCGGTCTCCGGCGACGCGCCCGCAGTGGCGGCCGGTCTGAAGGCACGCCTCGGCGACGTCATCGACCGGATCTCGCTGTACCCGCCGCACGCCGTGAACCCGGGCGCAGCTGGCCGGGTGACCGCGGCCCTTCGCACCGGCTGATTTGCGGCGGTCGGTGGGAAACGTCGGCCGACGGTCTGAGGTGGAAACCGGCGGGGATCGCCAGGATGAGGTATCTGGACGGTTCCCGATGCCACCTGTGGTGCACGTGCACCCAAGACCGGAGGCAGGACATGACCGACTCATACCACCAGAACCGCGTCTACCTCCCGCGGCAGGTCTCCCAGGCCGAGATCGATCGGGCCAACGATCTGCTGGCGGCCAATGATCTCGGCCGGCCCTTGGGCGCGCCCGCGGGCACGGACACGCTGACCGTCGTGCCGGTCGCCGGCCCAGATCCGGTCCGCGTCCGGGAAGCGCTGCGCACCGCCGGGGCCGATGCCGCCGACGTGGAGACCGACCGGGTGTACCTGGGTGGCACGTTCCTGGCGGCCGGCCGTGACTGGGGACACGGCCTCCTCTTCATCGACCTCGATGCGAAGCATTCGGAGGGCCTCGAACTGCCGGAGTGGACCGAGCCGCCGGCCGGCCGCCGGCGTCCGGTGATCGCGCTGCTCGACTCGGGTGTGTTGCCACACGCGCTACTTCCGAAGCCCACCGCGCCCGACCCGTTCCTGCTGGAACCACTGTGGGAGCCCACCCTCGCGCCGCTGCCGGAGCCGGTCCGTGCCAAGGGCGACTCGGTGCCGATGGCTTACGCGCACGCCACCTTCATCGCGGGTCTGATCCGGATGGACGCGCCCACCGCCAGGGTGTTGTCCATGCACGTGATGCAGACAGACGGCCGCGTGAGCGAGCCCACCGTGTTGGAGGCACTGGACTTCCTGATCGAGTATCGCGAGCATGCACCGCTGGACGTGGTGTGCATGGCATTCGGGCGGATCCTCGAGGCGTACGAGGAACCACCGCTCGCCATGAAGCACCGACTCGCCGCGCTGGCGCGGTACGGAGTCCGGTTCGCCGCTGCGGCCGGCAACGGCGGCGGCCAGGCCCGGGTCTATCCGGCCGCGTTCGCCACCGATATCCCCGAGATGGACAGCGTCGGATCCGGGCTGTCGGCCGCCGACCGCGACTACTTCAGCGGGCACGGCGACTGGGTCCGATCCTGGCGCAGCGGTACGGCCGCCAGCATCGTGCCCGCCCATCCCGGCGCCGATGACCAGCAACGGGCCGACCAGTTGGCCGGCGAGGACCTGGTCGGACCGGAAGCCGACCGCGGCACCATGGACGAGGGTTGGGGCGACTGGCGCGGGACGTCGTTCGCCGTGGCGCGGCGCGCGGCCGAACTGGCGAATCAGGCGGTTGCCTGATTGACCGAGCTCGCCGAGCGGGTGACCCGGCTGCACGAGGCGGCGCTCGTGGCCAGCGACGACGGCCGTCCGGCGCTGGCTGCCCGCCGCCTGCGCACGGCGCTTCGCCTGCTCGACGGCGAGCCCGGCCACGACAGCCTCCGCGGCCGGATCCTGGTCAGCCTGGCCTGGGCGGAGTCGGAGCGCGGCCACGTCCAGCTCGGTTACCGCCTGCTCGACGAGGCCCAGCCGCTGATGCCCGACGACCGGCGCCCGGTGGTGCACGCCCAACGCGCGGTGCTGTTGCGGCGCAACGGCCGCAACGACCTCGCGCTGCGCGAGTTCGATGTCGCGATCGCCGGGCTGACCGAACGCGACCACCCCCTGGACCTGGCCAAAGCCCTCAACAACCGCAGCCTCCTGCACCTGGACGCGGGCCGGGTCGGCGCAGCTCGCGAGGATCTGCGCCGGTGCCTGGACATCGCGACCCGGCACGGCATCGCGGTCGGCGCCGCACTGATCCGGGTCAACCTCGGCTGTCTGGACGTGGTCGCCGGGGACCTGCCGTCCGCGCTGCGGGCGTTCGCCGGCGCTCGCGCCGAGTACCAGCGCATCTCGCCCGGGCGGCAGGCCGGGCTGGCGATCGAGCGGGCCCGCGCGCTGATCGCGGCCGGCCTGTTCCGGGAGGCGGACACCGAGCTGGCCGCCGCTCTGGCCCAGGCCGAGGATCAGCACGAGAGCCACATCTATGCGGATGCGCTGCAGACCCGGGCGGAAGCGGCGTTGCTCGGCGGCCGGCCGCAGCCGGCCGCGACGTGGGCCCGGCAGGCCCGGTCGGCGTTCCGCGCCCGCCGTAACCCGCGGCGGGCGGCGTTGAACGCCTTGCTGGCCGTCCGGGCCGAGTACGCCGGACCGGATCTCCCGCCCAACCTGGCCGCGCGGGCCCGGCGCCTCGCCGCCGAACTGCTGCGCCTCGGCCTGCCCGAGGACGCCCGGGTCGCCGCACTCGTGGCGGCCCGCTGCCTGCTGCGCGCGGGGTCGCCGCCGCGCGAAGCCGCGCGGCTCGTCGACCGGTACGGGCGACCGGGCCGGCTCGACCGCCTCGACACCAGGCTGCTGTGGCGGCTGACCCAGGCCGAGATCGCGTTCGCCGCGCGCCGCCCCGCCGACGCCGCACAGCAACTGCGGATCGGGGTCGCCGCACTGCATCGGCACCGCGCCCAGTTGGGCTGCCTCGACCTGCAGACCGGTGCGTCGGCGCACGGCCAGGACCTGGTCCGGGCTGGCCTGGCCGCGGCGCTGTCCGGCGGATCGGTCGCCGCGGTGTACCGATGGTCCGAGCGGGCCCGCGCTCAGGCCCTGCTGTTGCCGCCGGTGCGGCCGCCCGCCGACCCCGCGGCGGCGGCCGCGCTCGAGGACCTGCGCCAGACCCGGTACGCGTTGCGGGAGGCGGAGCTGGCCGGGCGTACGGCCCCCGACCTTCGCAGCCGAGCCGAGACGCTGCAGCGGACGGTACGGGAACAGTCGTGGTTCACGCCCGGCCGCCAGTACACCGGCGCCCCGGCGCCCGCGACGCTCGGCGAAGTACGCGCCGAACTAGGTGACGCCGCGCTGGTCGCCTATCTGCACGATGGATCGTCGCTGCGGGCGCTCGTGGTCACCGGCTCGGCCGCCTCGGTGGTGCCGCTGGGGGAGCGCGGCGACGCCGACGATGCCGTGCAGCGCCTGCGCGCCGACCTGGACACCCGGGCCGGACGGGCGATGCCACGCCGGCTGGCGGACGCGGTCACGGCCGCTACCCGGCACGACGCGGCGGCGCTGGCAGCCG
>DASYTU010000070.1:0-2097 GCA_036001925.1 Actinoplanes sp. | reverse complement strand
GGTTGACCGCGTCCGCGTTCCGCCACTTGGCCAGGCGCCAGACCATCGTCTTCAGCACGTCCTTGATCGGGTTGAAGCCGCCGACCGAGTCGCCGTACAACGTCGAGTAGCCGACCGCTAGCTCGCTCTTGTTGCCGGTGGTGAGTACGAGGTGGCCCTCCTGGTTCGACAGCGCCATGAGGATCACCCCGCGCACGCGGGCCTGGAGATTCTCCACCGCGATGCCGGAGAGCGACATGTTGGCCAGGAACCCGTCGACCATCGGCTGGATCGGCTCCACCCGGAAGTCGAGGCCGGTCCGTTTCGCCAGCTCGGCGGCATCGTCCCGGGAGTGCGGCGAGGAGTAGTCGCTGGGCATGGCCACGCCGACGACCCGCTCCGGGCCGAGCGCGTCCACCGCGATCGCGGCGACCGTGGCCGAGTCGATGCCCCCGGACAGGCCGAGCACCACCGAGCGGAAGCCGTTCTTGTCGACGTAGTCGCGCAGGCCCAGGGTCAGCGCGGACCAGACCTCGGCCTCGTCGTTGATCCGTTCCGCGATGCCGCCGTCGGCGGCGCGGTCGCCGGCGGCCGGGCGCGGGTCGATGTCGACGGGGACCAGGACGATGCCCATGTCGTCGTCGGACTCCTGCTCGCCGTCGATGGCCTCGGCCGCGCGGGCCGGACTCCGCGGCGCCGACCCGCGCACGTTGGCGGACTCGCCGGCCGTGGGCAGCTCGAGGTCGTGAACCAGAAGCTGCTCGGTGAACAGGGCGGCCCGGGTGAGCAGCTCGCCGGTCGCGCTGACGATCATCGAGTCGCCGTCGAACACCAGCTCGTCCTGGCCGCCGATCATATTCACGTACGCGACGGTGGCGCCCGCCTCCGCGGCCCGGCGCTTGATGAGTGGCAGCCGCACGTCGTCCTTGTTGAGCTCGTACGGCGAGGCGTTGATGTTGAGCACGAGCCCGACACCGGCCCGGCAGGCCGCGGTGAACGGACCGCCCGCCTGCCAGAGGTCCTCGCACACGGTCAGCGCGATGTCGACCCCGCCGAAGCGCACCACGGTCAGGTCCTCGCCCGGCTCGAAGTAGCGGTCCTCGTCGAAGACGCCGTAGTTGGGCAGGTGGTGCTTGAAGTAGGTGGCCACTACCTCGCCGCCGAGCAGCAGCGCGGAGGCGTCGCGCCGGCCGATGCCGGGCACCGCGTCGGCGCTGATCCGGGCCGGCCCGTCCGCGTCCACGTAACCGACCACCACCGCCAGGTCGCCGAGGCCGTCCGCCGCCAGGTCGGCGGCGAGCTTTCGCAGGCCGCGCTGGGAGGCTTCGACGAACGAGTCCCGGAACACGAGGTCCTCGATCGGGTACCCGGTCAGCATCATCTCGGGGAACGCCACGAGCTGCGCGCCCGCGTCGGCGGCCGCGCGGGACCAGCGCCGCACGGCGGCGGCGTTGCCGGCGATGTCGCCGACGGTCGAGTTCACCTGGGCCAGGGCGATCCGGAGCGTAGGCATGGCCCTATTCTTCCCCAGCGCCGATGTTCCGATCCGCCCCGGGACCTCGCCAACCAGCTTGGTCAGCGTAATCTCGGCGTAACGGGGCCGGGGCAGACTGACCGGCCAGAGTGCAGGCACGAGGGGTGGATGTGGACCGACAGCAGGAGTTCGTGCTTCGTACGCTGGAGGAGCGCGATATCCGTTTCGTCCGGCTCTGGTTCACCGACGTGCTGGGCACGCTGAAGAGCGTGTCCGTGGCACCCGCCGAACTCGAGTCCGCCTTCGAGGAAGGCATGGGCATCGACGGCTCGGCGATCGAGGGCTTCGCCCGGGTCTACGAGTCGGACATGGTCGCGATGCCCGATCCCACCACGTTCCAGGTCTTTCCGTTCGAGGGCGGGGCGAGCGGCGAGAGCGCCCGGATGTTCTGCGACATCCTGCTGCCCGACGGCAGCGCCGCCTGGGCCGATCCCCGGCACGTACTGCGCCGGATGCTGTCCAGGGCGGCCGAGAAGGGCTTCACCTTCTACACGCACCCGGAGATCGAGTTCTTCCTGGTTCAGGACGGCCCGCTGGACGGCTCGTTGCCGATCCCGGTGGACACCGGCGGCTACTTCGACCAC
>DASYTU010000069.1:0-2953 GCA_036001925.1 Actinoplanes sp. | reverse complement strand
ACGACGAGCGGCTGCGTGAGCTCCTGCCCGCCCACGCGCACCTTGACGGTGTAGGTGCCGGGCGGCATCAGCAGCGACATCCGCCCCACGCCGGGCGCCGGCCGCGTCCCGTCGGGGCCGAGCCGCACCTCCGGCGCGTAGGGCACCGGCGTGCGGAGCCGCGCTTCCTTCGTCTCTTCGTTGCGCAGGTCCCACCACGCCCGGTTGATCCCCGCCTTGGCGGGCCCCTTGAACGTCCGGACGGTCTGGCCGGCGGCGTCCGCGACCACGATCGTGGCGCTGTCCGTTTGCGCCCCCTTGAGCCAATAGTTGATCGACGCTCCGTAGGGCGGGTTCTGCCCCGCCGTGGGGTCGTCGGTCATCGCGTTCGGCCCCGTGATCTGGCGGAACCGGTACGCAGGCCGCGGCTTGAAGAGGTACGCGACACCGCTCCGCACGTCTGCCGAGAGCTGCTGCAACGGCGTCAGATCGTCGAGAATCCAGAAGCCGCGCCCGTACGTCGAGATGACGAGATCGTTGAAGTGCTCCTGCACAACCAGCCAGTAGACTGGGGCGTGCGGCAGGTTCGACTGCAGCGGCTGCCAGCTCTCCCCGTCGTCGAACGACAGGTACAGCGAGTTCTCGGTGCCGAGGTAGAGCAGCCCGCGGCGCACCGGATCCTCGCGCACCACGTGCGCGTAGCTCATCGGGCTCTTGGGAATCCCGGTGACGATCAGCCGCCAGCTGCGGCCGTAGTCGGTCGTCTTGTAGACGAACGGGTCCCGGTTGTTCGCCTGGTGGGCGTCCACCGCGATGTACGCGGTCGCCGTGTCGTAGCGTGACGGCTCGATGTTCGACACGGTGCCCCAGGACGGCATCCCGGGGATTGCGGCGGTGACGTTGGTCCAGCTCTTCCCGCCGTCGCGCGTCAGCTGCACGACGCCGTCGTTCGTGCCGGCCCAGATCACCCCCGCCTTGAGCGGCGACTCGGCGATCGCGAACACCACGTCGCCGTACTCGACGCCGATGTTGTCGGGCGTCAGGCCGCCCGAGATCTGCTGCTTGCTCTTGTCGTTGAGCGTCAGATCGGGGCTGATCACCTGCCAACTCTTGCCCCCGTCCGTCGTCATGTGCACGAACTGGCTGCCGGCGTACACCTTGTTGTGGTCGTGCGGCGAGATCGTGAGCGGCATCGTCCAGACGAACCGGTACTTGAGGTCCGCCGCCGGATGCCCGACGGTGCTCTGCGGCCAGATCTCCACGTGGTGTGCCTGGCGTGTACGCTCGTCGTAGCGCACGACGATCCCGCCCACGCTCCCCGAGCCCGACGCTGTGGACCAAATGATGTTCGGATCGGTCGGATCGGGTGTCGCCCACCCGCTCTCGCCGCCCGCCACCGAGTGCCACTCGCCGCGGGGGATGATCCCTCCACCACCTCCACCTCCTCCAAAACCGCCGATCCTCGAGTTCGACGGGCCGCGCGTCGACGGTCCGTCCTGCCGGTTGCCCAGGACGTAATAGGGGATCTGGTTGTCCGGCATGGCGTGGTACATCTGCGCGATCGGCAGCTGCTGGCGGTACCAGGTGCGGCCGCGATTCTCGGAAATCGCCACCTGCCCGTCGTTCCCGACGACCATGCGGTCGCCGTTCTTGGGATCGATCCACATGTCGTGGTTGTCCCCGCCCGGCGAGCCGCCGAATGGGATGTCCGTCGTCGTCGCGCCGCCGTCCAGCGTCTTGGAGAACGACGCACACAGGAAGTACGCCTCGTTGTCGCGGTCCGGGGCGACCGCCATGCGCGTGTAGTAGGGCTGGCGGCAGGACAGCTGACGGTCGTACGAAACCGCGCGCCACGTCTCGCCACCATCGTCGGAGCGCCACAGCTCGCCGCGGTCCGTCTCCTGCCCGTGCCACGGCACACCGTCGCCCGTCTCGATCAGCGCGTACACCCGGTTGGGATTGCTGGGCGCAAAGGCGAGGCCCACCTTGCCGAACGGCTTCGTCGGCAGCCCGTTGCCCGTGAGTCTCTTCCAGGTGGCGCCCCCGTCGCGCGACATGTAGATCCCGCTCCCCGGCCCGCCGCTCTCCCGCCCCCAGGTGCGGATCACGAGCTGCCACATCCCCGCGAGGAGAATGCGCGGGTTGCTCGGGTCCATCACCACGTCCGACGCGCCGGTGTTCTCGTCCACGAACAGCACCCGGTCCCATGTCTTCCCGCCGTCGGTGGTCCGATAGACGCCGCGCTCCTTCTGCGGGCCGTAGCTGTGCCCCATCGCGGCGGCGTACACGACGTCCGGGTTGGTGGGGTGCACGACTACGCGGGCGATGCGGCCGGTTTGCCCCAGCCCCATGTTCTGCCAGGTCTTGCCGGCGTCCGTGGACTTGTAGATCCCGTCCCCGATCGAGATGTGACTGCGAATGAACGCTTCGCCGGTGCCGGCCCAGACGACGTTCGGGTCGGAGGGGGCGACGGCGAGAGCGCCGATGGACTGCGCCGGCTGGTCGTCGAAGATGGGTTGCCAGTGGATGCCGCCGTCGGTCGTTTTCCAGATGCCGCCGGACGCGGCACCGGCGTAGTAGACGCTCGCGTCACCGGCCACGCCCGCGACCGCCGAGACGCGGTTTCCAACGGGACCGATGTACCGGTACCGCAGCTGCGTGAACGTCGCCGACACGTCCGCCTGTTGAGTTGTTGCCGCCGCGGCTGGACGCGCCGGCTGCCGAGCCCGCCGCCCCTGAGCATGGGCGGGGACGGCGAGGACATTGAGGACGAGGACGGCAGCGGCGGCGGCGGCGGCGGCGGCGGTACCACGGGACATGGGAGCCTCGCGGGCTGAACGGGGTGTTTATGATTCCTCCCGGGAACCGACCCTGCAAGGGCCGCTCGACGGGCGGATGTTGCGGTCGCACCACAACGGGCGGAGGCGACTTCGATGACGGCGTTCATCTTCGATCTCGACGGCACCCTGATGGA
>DASYTU010000068.1:0-2484 GCA_036001925.1 Actinoplanes sp. | reverse complement strand
CGACGCGCACCGGCCAGGCACAGGCGGTGGCGACGTGGACCACGGGCAAGGTCGGCATGATCGGCACGTCCTACAACGGGACCATCCCCGAGGCCGTGGCGACCACCGGCGTCAGCGGCCTTGAGGCGATCGTGCCGATCTCGGCGATCTCCGACTGGTACGACTACTACCGCGCCAACGGCATGGTGCGGGCGCCGCACTCGTCGTCCAGCCCGTCGGGGGACAACAACGAGTTCCAGGGTGAGGACCTCGACGTGCTCGCCGACGTCGTGTACTCGCGCATCGACGAGGCCGGCCAGCGCACGATCTGCCAGCCGGAAATCGACTACCTCAAGGCGCACATCGATCGCGCCACCGGCGACCGCAGCGGGCTCTGGCAGCAGCGCAACTACATGAAGGACGTCGAGAACGTCCACGCCGCCACCCTGCTCGCCCACGGCAACAACGACTTCAACGTCATGACCAAGAACGCGGCGCAGTTCTATGCTGCGCTCAAGCGGCAGGGCGTGCCGCACATGTTCTACTTCCACCGGGGCGGCCACGGCGGCGCGCCGCCGGACGTGCTCGTCAACTACTGGTTCACCCGCTACCTCTACGGCGTCCCCAACGGTGTCGAGAGCCTGCCGCGCTCGTGGGTGGTCCGCGAGGCGGCGTCCTGCCCGCCGCGCCAGACGACCGTGACCGGCGATCAGTCGAACACCGCGACGCTGACCGTGGCCGACACCAGCCCGTTCCGGATCGGCTTTACGCTGACGGTGCCGCAGACCAACGCCGACGGCACTACCACGACCACGACGCGGCTGATCACCGACATCCCGGACTCCACCCACTTGATGCTGGCATCGGCGGTGGCGACGGCGGCCGGCCAGAAGGTCGCCGACGGCACGGTCGTCAGCCTCGTCTGCGGCCCAGCCAACCCGACGCCCTACGCCGAGTGGCCCGATCCGGCATCGCGCGCCGTCACGCTGCACCTCACGCCGGGCGCACCGGCGCGCGGCGGCCTGACAATCGCGGCGCCGGACCCGAACGCCCCGACCGAAACGCTCACCGATGCCCCGTCGATCGCCGGGATCACCTCAGCGAACACGGCCTCCTCGGACGTGCGGCTGATCTACCAGACGCCAGCGTTCACACAGCCGGTCCGCGTCAGCGGCACGCCGACGGTCTCGCTGGAGATGGCGTTCAGCAAGTCGAAGGCGAACCTGACCGCCGCGCTGGTGAGCTATCCACCCACCGGCGACGGCACCATCCTCACGCGCGGCTGGATCGATCCGACGAACCGCAACTCCGACTGGGCCCAAGCCCCACTCAGGCCGGGCAGGTTCTACCGGATCGACTTCGACATGCAGCCCAAGGACAGGGTCGTCCCGGCCGGAAGCCGCCTCGCGCTGATGGTCTTCTCCAGCGACCGCGACTTCACCATCCGGCCAGGGGCCGGCACCCAGCTGACGCTCGACCTGGCGCGCAGCTCCCTCGCGCTGCCGGTGGTCGGCGGCTCGACGGCGCTCGCCAACGCCGTCGGCTGAAAGGGCGAGAATGCCATGGTGGACGCCGGCTCCTGCTGGCGCCCAACGGTCATGCCTGACCCGGCGACTTCGCGGGCCGCTCGCTCCGGCGCCGGCCTGCATGCGGACGTGTTCTCGAACGCCTGGCGGTCGCGCAGGCCGCGGGCGTTGGACGGTAGGCGGTTGGTCTCATCCGGCCATGCTGCCAAGAGAGGCCCGATCACGTCACCGGAACAGGCGAACTCTTTATCATAGTTAGCCGGGCAGCCTCGTCCTCGCCGGCGGCCGGAGCCACAGGGACACCTGGGTGGGCTGCATGGTCTGGTCGACCACGACCAGCAGCTCACCGCGCAGCACGTCCAGGTCGACCTGGTCGCGCAGCCGCCGCGCGAAGCCGTCCACCGTCCGGGCGGCGTCGTAGCGCCGGCGGTTGAAGCGCCGATCGACCAGGTCCTGGACCCGGCGCCGCAACGGCTGGAACGCGGCCGCGGCGGTCAGCGTGGCGGCGGCCACCGCCAGGCTGCCGGCCCCGCCGGCCAGACGAGTCGCGGCCGGCAGGATGAGCAGGTAGGGGACCGCCAGCAGGGCGGTGACCAGGGCGTAGGTGACCGTGCGGCTGATCAGACGGTCCAGGTCCCACAGCCGGTAGCGCAGCACCGCCACCGCGATCGCCACCGGGACCGACAGCAGCAGGGGGATCGCGAAGCTGTCCACGGTGGGCAGGACCCCGAAGGCCTCGAGCGGGATCAGCACGGCCGGTCCCGCGACCGCGAGGGTGGCCCCGGCCGCGACCCAGCGCAGCTGCTGACGCTCGACCCCGCGGGATGACCGGAATCGCAGCACCACGCAGGCCGCAGCGACCGGGATGCAGGCGAACAGCACCCCCCAGCCGATCCAGCTGACCGTGGTGGCGACCGTGCCGGCCGCCCCGTGCAGCGGGAACGGCTTGGCCACGGGCTCGAGCGTCTGGGTCAGCGGA
>DASYTU010000067.1:0-3280 GCA_036001925.1 Actinoplanes sp. | reverse complement strand
TCCATCAGGGTGCCGTCGAGATCGAAGATGAACGCCGTCATCGAAGTCGCCTCCGCCCGTTGTGGTGCGACCGCAACATCCGCCCGTCGAGCGGCCCTTGCAGGGTCGGTTCCCGGGAGGAATCATAAACACCCCGTTCAGTCCGAGGCTCCCATGTCCCGTGGCACCGCCGCTGTCGCCGCCGCCGCCGCCGCCGCCGTCGTCGTCCTCAACGTACTCGCCGTCCCCGCGCATGCTCAGGGGCGGCGGGCTCGGCAGCCGGCGCGCCCAGGCGCGGCCGCACCGGCTCAGCAGGCGGATGTGTCGGCAACGTACACCCAGATGCGGTACCGGTACATCGGTCCGGTTGGAAACCGTGTCTCGGCGGTCGCGGGCGTGGCCGGTGACGCGAGCGTCTACTACGCCGGCGCCGCGTCCGGCGGCATCTGGAAAACGACCGACGGCGGCATCCACTGGCAACCCATCTTCGAGGACCAACCGGCGCAGTCCATCGGCGCGCTCGCCGTCGCTCCCTCCGACGCGAACGTCGTCTGGGCCGGCACCGGCGAAGCGTTCATTCGCAGTCACATCTCGATCGGGGACGGGATCTACAAGTCCACCGACGCCGGCAAGACCTGGCAGAACATGGGGCTGGGGCAAACGGGCCGCATCGCTCGCGTGGTCGTGCACCCCACGAACCCGGACGTCGTCTACGCCGCGGCGATGGGGCACAGTTACGGCCGGCAGCAGGAGCGCGGCGTCTATCGGACCACCGACGGCGGCAAGACGTGGGAGCGCGTGCTGTTCGTGGACGAGAACACCGGGGCCGCGGACGTCGTGATGGACCCGAGCAACCCCCGAATTCTTCTCGCCGGGATGTGGCAGCTCGTGATCCGCACCTGGGGCCGGGAGAGCGGCGGCCCGGGGAGCGGCATCTACATGTCGCGCGACGGCGGGGCCACGTGGAAGAAGCTCACTGGCAACGGGCTGCCCGCAAGGCCGCACGGTAAGGTGGGGCTGGCATTCGCGCCGAGCAACCCGAGCCGCGTCTACGCGCTGATCGAGACCGGCGACGGCGTACCGTGGCACGGGCAGGACACCGACCGCGGCGAGCTGTGGCGCTCGGACGACGGCGGCGAGAACTGGCGCGTCGTGTCGTACGACCGCCAGCTGTCCTGTCGCCAGCCGTATTACACGCGCATGGCGGTCGCCCCCGACCGCGACAACGAAGCGTACTTCCTGTGCGCGTCGTTCTCGAAGACCCTGGATGGCGGGGCGACCACGGCCGACATCCCGTTCGGCGGCTCGCCCGGCGGCGACAACCACGACATGTGGATCGATCCGACGAACGGCGACCGCATGGCGGTCGCGAACGACGGCCAGATCGCGATCTCGACGAATCGCGGGCGGACCTGGTACCGCCAGCAGCTGCCGATCGCCCAGATGTATCACGCCATGCCGGACAACCAGATCCCCTACTACGTGATGGGCAACCGGCAGGACGGACCGTCGACGCGCGGCCCGTCGAACTCGAGGATCGGCGGTTTTGGAGGTGGTGGAGGGATCATCCCGCGCGGTGAGTGGCACTCGGTGGCGGGGGGCGAGAGTGGCTGGGCCACCCCCGATCCCACCGACCCGAACGTCATCTGGTCGACGGCGTCCGGTTCGGGGAGCGTGGGGGGGATCGTGGCGCGCTATGACGAGCGCACCCGGCAGGCGCACCACGTCGAAGTCTGGCCCCAGAGCACCATCGGCTATCCGGCCGCCGACGTGAAGTACCGCTTCATCTGGACCATGCCGATCACGATCTCGCCACACGATCACAACAAGGTCTATGTCGGCAGCCAGTTCGTGCACGCCACGACCGACGGCGGCCGGAGCTGGCAGGTGATCAGTCCGGACCTGACGCTCAACGACAAGAGCAAGCAGCAGATCTCGGGCGGGCTCACGCCGGACAACATCGGCGTCGAGTACGGCGACGTGGTGTTCGCGATCGCCGAGTCGCCGCTCAAGGCGGGGGTGATCTGGGCCGGTACGAACGACGGCGTCGTGCAGCTGACGCGCGACGGCGGGAAGAGCTGGACCAACGTCACGGCCGCGATCCCGGGGATGCCCTCGTGGGGCACCGTGTCGAACATCGAGCCGTCGCGCTACGACACGGCCACCGCGTACATCGCGGTGGACGCCCACCAGGCGAACAACCGGGACCCCTTCGTTTACAAGACGACCGACTACGGCCGCAGCTGGCGGCTGATCGTCACAGGGATCCCGAAGAGCCCGATGAGCTACGCGCACGTGGTCCGCGAGGATCCGGTGCGCCGGGGGCTGCTCTACCTCGGCACCGAGAACTCGCTGTACGTCTCGTTCGACGATGGGGAGAGCTGGCAGCCGCTGCAGACGAACCTGCCGCACGCCCCGGTCTACTGGCTGGTCGTGCAGGAGCACTTCAACGATCTCGTCGTCTCGACGTACGGGCGCGGCTTCTGGATCCTCGACGATCTCACGCCGTTGCAGCAGCTCTCGACCGAAACGCGCACCGCGGCGGCCTATCTCTTCAAGCCGCGGCCGGCGTACCGGTTCCGGCAGATCACGGCGCCGAACGCGATGACCGACGATCCCACGGCCGGTCAGAATCCTCCGTACGGTGCGTCGATCAACTACTGGGTGCGCACCGCGCAGAGCGACAGCGCGAGCATCACGATCGCCGACGCGGGCGGAGCGACGGTCAGGGCGTTCAAGGGACCGGCCAAGGCGGGGATCAACCGCGTGTGGTGGGACCTGCGCAACGAGGACTCGAAGGAGGCGCGGCTGCGCACGCCCGTGCCCTACGCGCCGGAGGTGCGCCTCGGCCCCGACGGGACGCGGCCGGCGCCGGGCGTCGGGCGGATGTCGGTGCTGATGCCGCCCGGGACCTACACCGTCAAGGTGCGCGTCGGCGGTCAGGAGCTCACGCAGCCGCTCGTGGTGCGCAAAGACCCCAATTCCGGCGGCACCGAGGACGAGATCCGGACGCAGAACGGCGTGCTGGTCGCGCTCCAGGGCGACCTGAGCGCCGCCGCCGAGATGGTCAACCAGATGGAGTCGGTGCGCAGCCAGCTGCTCGGCCTCAAGGCCGTTTTGCCGGGCGAGCTGCGCACGGGTGCGGACTCGCTCGAGAAGATGTTCGCGGCGGTCGAAGCGGAGCTGCTCGAGCTGCGGGTCACGGGCCGCGGGCAGGACAACATCCGCTGGCCGACGAAGTTGGCGGGCCAGATCTCCTATCTGGCGAACGGCGTCGCGAGTTCGGACTTCGCACCGACGG
>DASYTU010000066.1:0-17330 GCA_036001925.1 Actinoplanes sp. | reverse complement strand
ACCGAGTCGTTGACGTTGATCGCCGGGAACAGCAGCGTGCCGGCCTGCTGCATCTCGTACAGCCGGTGCACGCCGGTGGTCGTCTCCTCGGTGACGCCCTTGATGCCGGCCGCGACGCGGGTCCAGCGCCGGTCGTCCTCGGCGAGCGAGCGGTTCAGCAGGCGCAGGATCACCGCGTACTCCTCCGAGTCGGCGGTGTCGACGGACGGAACAGCACCGAGCTTCTCGAACTCGGCACCCTTGTGGACGAGCAGCGTGGCGTCGCCGCCATCGTCGAGGATCATGTTCGGGCCCTCACCGTCGGGCCAGAGCAGCACCTGCTCGGTGCACCACCAGTACTCGTCCAGGGTCTCGCCCTTCCAGGCGTAGACCGGTACGCCGGCCGGGGCCTCGGGCGTCCCGTCCCGGCCGACGACGATCGCCGCGGCCGCATGGTCCTGTGTCGAGAAGATGTTGCAGGAGGCCCAGCGGACCTGCGCGCCCAGCGCGGTCAGCGTCTCGATGAGCACCGCGGTCTGGATCGTCATGTGCAGCGAGCCGGTGATCCGGGCGCCGCGCAGCGGCTGGCTGGGGCCGTACTCCTCGCGCAGCGACATCAGGCCGGGCATCTCATGCTCGGCCAGCTGGATCTCTTTGCGGCCGAACGCGGCCAGCGACAGGTCGGCGACCTTGAAGTCGCCCTCGGCCACCGTCTTGGGGCGCTCGGCGCCGGCCGGCGCCGGGAGAGTGCTGGTCATCGATTCTCCTGCTCTAGGGGGTGGGCAGCGTTCCACTCTACGCTGGACCGTTCCGCCCTCCGGGCCGCCTCCTAGTTTGGAGTGTCGAGCTGAGGAACCGAGGCTACGAACGCCTCACCGACACCGGCGACGATGACGGGGCCGGCGTCGGCCGGGACGTACGCGGCCGAACCCGGTCGGACCTCTACCGGCGTGCCGTGTGCCTCGGCCACGAAGATGTCGCCCGCAGTGCCGAGAACGATGCGCGGGCCGGCGGCCGGGACCGTCGCCGGCGGCCTCCTGCCGTCCAGCTCGATGCGGTAAAGCGCGAACTCCCGTACCGGCACCCGCCATGTCGTCATGCCCGGCGCAAGCTCCGTCGGCGGCAGGATCGGGTCGTCGAGCACCTCGAAACGCAACACGCGCAGCAGCTCGTCCACATCCACGCGCTTCGGAGTCAGGCCGCCACGCAGGACGTTGTCGCTCGCGGCCATGATCTCGACCCCCGCACCCTTCAGGTACCCATGCAGGTTTCCCGGCGGCATCCAGATCGCCTGGCCCGGAGCGAGGTCAACGTGGTTGAGCAGCAGCGCGACCAGCACCCCCGGATCGCCGGGGTAGCGCGCGGCGAGGTCGATCGCCAGGGCGTAGCTCTGCGCGTACGCCGATGCCGAGCGACCGCGCGCGGCCGCCACGACCTCCTCGATCAGCGCGGGCCGGTCGTCGGCCGGCCAGGTGAGCAGGATCCCGACCGCGTCCCGCAAGCCGGTCACGCCGGCACGCAAGGCCGCGACCACCGGGGCCAACCGCGGCGCGTTCAACCCTTCGAGCACCGCGGCGGAGACATCGGGAGCCCGGAAGCCGCACAGCGCCTCGAACGGCGTGAGCGCGACCAGCAGCTCCGGCTTGTGGTACGGATCCGTGTAGTTGCGCGGCGCACCGGGGTCGGCCTCCTGCGCCGCGAACGCGGCGCGGGCGTGATCGGCGTCGGGGTGGGCCTGCAGCGACAGTGGCGCGTTGGCGGCCAGGACCTTCATCAGGTACGGCAGCCGCGTGCCGAACTCGCCCACCACGTCCGCACCGAGCTGGGCCTTGGGATCGTCGGCGATCAGCGTCGCCAGGCTCACGGGTCCATCCGGTCCGGTCACGGTCGACGGATCGCCGGGGTGGGCGCCGAGCCACAGCTCCGCCTCGGGGCCGTCGCTCGGTACGTCGCGGCCCTGCAGCGCCGCCAGGACCGTCCGCGACCCCCAGGCGTACGGCCGGATGGCGCCGGTCAGCGGGTAGACGCTCATGCCGAGCGAACGATCACGCGACCGCGGGCGGTGCGGCGGCGGCCACCGATGCCGCGGCCTGCGCCTTGTCCGGGTGATAGATGTCCGGCTCGAGGTAGATCACCCGGGCGATGGGCACCGCCGTACGGATGCGGGCCTCGGTCTCGTTGATGTGCCGGGCGACGTCCTCGGCGAGTTCGGAACGCGGCACGGCGATCTTCGCCGCCACCAGCAACTCGTCGGGGCCCAGGTGGAGCGTCTTCATGTGGATGATCCGCTCCACACCGGGGCCGCCCAGGATCGCCTTCTCGATCTTCGCGAGCTCCTCCGGGTTGGCACCCTCGCCGAGCAGCAGGCTCTTGGTCTCGATCGCCAGGATGATCGCGATCATCACGAGCAGCAGCCCGATGGCCGCGGTGCCGACGCCGTCCCACACGCCGTTGTCGGTGATGAGTGTCAGGACGACCCCGAAGAACGCGAAGATCAGACCGAGCAGCGCGCCCGCGTCCTCGAGCAGCACCACGGGCAGCTCGGGCGCCTTGGCCCGGCGCACGAACGCGACCCATGAGGTGTCGCCACGGGTTCGGTTCGACTCCATGATGGCCGTACGGAAGGAGAAGCTCTCCAGGGCGATCGCGATGATGAGCACCACCACCGGCACCCACTGCCAGCTGTCGATCGCCTCGGGGTGCTGGATCTTGTGGTACGCCTCGTACAGCGCGAACAGGCCACCGACGCTGAACAGCACGATCGACACGATGAACGCGTAGATGTAACGCTCCCGCCCGTACCCGAAGGGGTGTTCCGGGGTGGCCCTGCGCTCCGCGCGCCTGCCGCCGACCAGCAGCAGCGCCTGGTTGCCCGAGTCGGCCACCGAGTGGACGGCCTCGGCCAGCATCGAGGACGAGCCGGTGAGCAGCCACGCGATGAACTTGGTCGCGGCGATACCGAGGTTCGCCGCCAGCGCCGCGACGATCGCGCGTGTACCGCCACTGCCGGCACTCACTGTATTCCCTCCGGCATCGGGTTGCTCAGTTCCTTCATCTCGTTGATCGCGGGCACCGCCATGGGGTCGAGGCCGTGGGCCAGCGCCAGGTAGAGCGAGGCGAAGTCGGGCACCGCCACCAGCGACGCCAGCCGCTCCAGCGCCGAGCCGCCCTCGGCGACGAGCACGTCACAACGCACGCCCCGGCGCTCCGCGAGCGTCTGCACCGCGTCGGCGCGACGCTCCTCCACCACGACCGGCTCGTCCGCCTCGTCCTGGGGGTTCAGCCCGCCGTCGCGCAGCAGCACCAGTCGCAAGCGGGTCTCGGCGCCCTCGTCCTCGTCCGCGAAGATGTCCCGCGACGACTCCGCTAGGCCGCCGAAGACGCCATCGAGGAGCCCGACCCGACCCCGCCCGGCTTCGCCCAGCGCGCCGGCCATCGCCGGGTAACGGGCGTTCGCGGCAAGCGTGTCGGCGAACCGCCGGGCCGCCACGGTGGCGAGCGGCGACGAGCCCCACACGATCGGGATCGAGCCGGCCAGCCCCAGCGCGAGGGACTTCGCCGGATTGACGAACGACTCGGCGCCCGGGCGGCAGCGCTCGGCGTCGGCGTCGAGCCGGGTGGCCGTCTCGGCGAGGTCGGCCTCGTTGACCTTGACCAGTCCCAGGGACCGGGCGGCGAGTAGCACCGGAACGGCGAGTCCCCAGAGGCTGGCCCGCGCCGGGGCGCGGCGCGGCACCGGTATGAACGGCGCCCGCCCGCGTTCCGCCATCGCCTGCAGCTCGGAATCGGGGTTGCCGATCGCGACCAGCCGGGCGCCGCGCCGGGCGGCCGCGTCCGCCGCGGCCAGCGCCTCGGGGCTACGGCCGCTGGCGGAGACGGCGATGACCACGTCGGCGGCACCGACCCAGCCCGGGACGCCTGCGCTGCGGTGCCCGATGATCGGCACCGGGCAGCGATGACCCGCGACGGTGGCGAGGATGTTGCCGGTCAGTCCCGCCGTACCGATGCCGGCGACGACGACCGCGCGCGGCCGTCCCTCGTCCTCCAGCATGCTGAGGTCGGCCTCGGCCGCGAGCGCGGCCGCCTCGCGTACCTGGGCTCCGGCGGACGCGGTCGCCCGCAGCATGCCGCCGGGGTCGTTGTCGATCATGGCCGCTTCGTCGTCGAGCAGCGACTCGTCGACGGTGCGGTGGCCGTTCACTCCGGCCGTGCCGTCCATCGGGCTAGCCATCAGGACGCTCCCTCGCGTGGGTTCCGCGCCTCGTCCAGCAGCAGGATCGGGATGTCGTCACGGACCTCGAAGATCCTCCCGCACTCGGTACACGTCAGCGTCTGCGCCTGCTCGTCGTAGTCGAGCGGCGCATGGTGCGTGTCCGGGCAGGCAAGGATTTCCAGCAATTGCGGATCGAGGGCCACCGAACGGCTCCTTATCGGTACGGGCTGCAGAACGCGTTCCGGTGATCCTATCCGCGGACTATCGCGAGCACCTCGTCTCGGAGGGCGGCCATCCGGTCCGGCTTCGGGGCCTCCACGTTGAGACGTAGCAGCGGCTCGGTGTTGGAGGCCCGCAGGTTGAACCAACTTCCGTCGCCCAGGTAGACGGTCAAGCCGTCGAGCTCGTCGAACCGCGCATTCGGGTACGCGGCCCGGACGTGGGCGATCCGTGCCGCAGCGTCGTCGACCGTGGAGTTGATCTCGCCGGAGGCGCTGTACCGCTCGTATTCCGCGGCGAACGCCGACAGCGGCCGGTCCTGCCCGCCGAGCGCCGCCAGCACATGCATCGCCGCCAGCATGCCGGTGTCGGCGAACCAGAAATCGCGGAAGTAGTAGTGCGCCGAGTGCTCGCCCCCGAACACCGCATGGGTACGAGCCATCTCGGCCTTGATGAACGAGTGGCCGACCCGGCTGCGTATCGGCGTGCCGCCATTCTCCGCGATGATCTCGGGTACCGCGGCCGAGGTGATGAGGTTGTGGATGACCGTGCTGCCGGGGAACTTCGCCAACTCGCGGGCCGCCACGAGCGCGGTGATCGCGGACGGGGAGACCGGGTCGCCGTTCTCGTCCACGACGAAGCAGCGGTCGGCATCGCCGTCGAACGCGAGCCCGATGTCGGCGCCGTGCCGGCGCACCGCGGCCTGCAGGTCGACCAGGTTCGCCGGGTCGAGCGGGTTGGCTTCGTGGTTCGGGAACGTACCGTCGAGCTCGAAGTAGAGCGGCACGATCCGCAGCGGCAGCGCGGGCAGCACCTGATCGCCGAGCACCGCCGGCACGGTGTAGCCGCCCATGCCGTTGCCCGCGTCCACCACCACGCTGAGCGGCCGGATTCCGGACAGATCGACGAGTGAACGCAGGTGCGCGGCGTAGTCGCCGAGCACATCCAGCTCCTCGAGCCGCTCCGGCCGGTCCGTGATCAGGTCGATGTCGGCCAGCAGCCGCTCGGCCCGTTGCCGGACCACGGCGAGGCCGCTGTCCTGCCCGACCGGCCGGGCGCCGGAGCGGCACAGCTTGATGCCGTTGTACCGGGCCGGGTTGTGGCTGGCGGTGAACATCGCGCCGGGCAGGTTGAGCGCTCCCGACGCGTAGTAGAGCTCGTCGGTCGAGCCGAGGCCGATGCTCACCACTGCCGCACCGGCGGCGTTGGCTCCCGCGGCGAACGCGGCGGCCAGGGCCGGACCCGAGTCGCGCATGTCGCGGGCGATCACGATCCGATCCGCGTCGTCGCCGGACTCCCGCAGCATCTCCACGAACGCCGCGCCCAACGCCCGGGCCACGGACTCGTCGAGCTGGTCGGGGACGATGCCGCGCACGTCGTATGCCTTGACGATGTGCGACAGATCAGACAAAGCTCACTCCTCAGTCACGACGCCTATGCGCCCCGAGACTAACGGAGCGTAGGTACCGTCACGGTCGCAACGGCACGGCTACGCCGTTTCGGGACCGATGCACCTCTTCGCCGGGCCCACTGGCGGTTGTCGCGGGCCGTGATGCCGGTCACGATGGAGTGGACCGGAGGTGTGCATGTCGAATCCGTGGCTGGCCCTCGACCTGGGCACAGACCCCGCCGAGCGGCTCCGCCAGGTCGGCCGTGCGCACGAGCGCTTCTTGAGCGGGCACAGCCTGACCGGTCAGCAGGCGCCGCCGGTCCGCTCCGTCGTCGCGGCGTCCTGGCAGCGGTCCGCGACGGCGCTCAGCGCGGACAGCACCGCGCCCATCGAACTCAGCGACGGCGACCTGGAGGCGTACCGGGCGGCCCACCCGCTCGCGCGCGTCCTGCCGATCTTCCGGGACCTGCTCGGCGGTCTCGCCGAGGACGGCGAGCAGATCATGGCGGTCTGCGACGCGCACGGACGGCTGCTGTGGGTCGAGGGGACCCCGTCGGTGCTGCGTCGTGCGGAGCTGATGAACTTCGTGCCAGGCGCCCGCTGGGACGAGGCGCACGCCGGCACGAACGCCCCGGGCACCGCGCTCGCGGTCGATCATCCGCTGCAGATCTTCGCGACCGAGCACTTCAGCCGGCCGGTCCAGCGGTGGACGTGTTCGGCCGCGCCGATCCACGACCCGGCGACCGGGCGCCTGCTCGGCGCGATCGACGTGACCGGCGGTGACCACCTGGCCAACCCGCACAGCCTGGCGCTGATGCGGGCGACCGCAGTAGCGGCCGAGGCGCACCTGCGCACGTATCAGCCGGCGTATCGGGACGCGGCGACGGTGGCGGCGCTCGGGCGCGACGAGGCGATGCTGAGCATCGGCGGGAAGCGGGTCCGGCTCGGCCGGCGACACTCGGAGCTGCTGATCCTGCTGTTGCTGCACCCGGACGGCCGTACCGGAGATCAGCTTGGTTTTGATCTTTATGCCGACGATCTCAATCCGGTGACGGTACGCGCGGAGCTGTCGCGGCTGCGCCGGATCCTGGGGCCGAATCTGCTCGATTCCCGGCCGTACCGGCTGCGGGTAGCGGTCGACGCGGACTTCCTGGCGGTGATCCGGCTGCTGGAGCGCGGTTGCGTGGCGGACGCGCTCGCGGCCTATGCCGGACCGCTGCTGCCGGCGTCGGACGCGCCCGGCATCGGCCGCCTGCGCCGGCTGATCGACGGGCGGCTTCGCGCGGCGGTCCTGGCCGGCCGCCACCGCGGCCAGCTGGAAACGTGGGTGCACTCGCCGTGGGGCGAAGACGACCTGGAGATGTGGGAGGCATACGCCGAATCCCTGCCGGCGGCTTCCCCGGCCCGCTTCTTGGCCACCAACCGGGTCCGCCAGCTGGCCACGGACTACGGCCTGCTCTCGCTTGCAACGTCTGTGCAACGTCGCCGTAACTAGCGTCGGCCGTACCCCTAGGTACGGAGGCAGCTCATGACCATCTACTCCCCGCCCGGTTCCGACGGCGCGATCGTCAACTACGAAACCCGCTACGACCACTGGATCGGTGGCGAGTACGTGCCGCCGGCAAGGGGCCAGTACTTCGAGAACCCGTCGCCCGTGACCGGGCAGAACTTCACGGAGATCGCGCGCGGCACGGCCGACGACGTCGAGAAGGCGCTGGACGCGGCGCACGGCGCGGCCGATTCGTGGGGCCGCACGTCCGTGGCGGAGCGCGCCAACATCCTCAACAAGATCGCCGATCGGATGGAAGAGAACCTCGAGAAACTCGCGGTCGCGGAGGCATGGGAGAACGGCAAGCCGGTACGCGAGACGCTCGCCGCGGACATCCCGCTCGCCATCGACCATTTCCGGTACTTCGCCGGCGCCATCCGCGCCCAGGAGGGCTCGCTCGGCGAGCTGGACGACGACACCGTGGCGTACCACTTCCACGAGCCGCTCGGTGTGGTCGGGCAGATCATCCCCTGGAACTTCCCGATCCTCATGGCGACCTGGAAGCTGGCCCCCGCGCTGGCCGCCGGCAACGCCGTCGTGCTCAAGCCGGCCGAACAGACGCCGGCGTCGATCCACTACCTGATGTCGCTGGTCGGCGACCTGCTCCCGCCGGGCGTGCTGAACATCGTCAACGGCTTCGGCGTCGAGGCCGGCAAGCCGCTCGCCTCATCGTCGCGGGTCGCGAAGGTGGCGTTCACCGGCGAGACCACGACTGGGCGCCTGATCATGCAGTACGCGTCGGAGAATCTGATCCCGGTGACGCTGGAGCTGGGCGGCAAGAGCCCGAACATCTTCTTCGACGACGTCAGCGCCGCCGACGACGACTTCTACGACAAGTCGCTCGAGGGCTTTTCGATGTTCGCGTTGAACCAGGGTGAGGTCTGCACCTGCCCGTCCCGCGCGCTGATCCAGCAGAGCCACTATGCGGACTTCCTGGGCGCGGGCGTCAAGCGGGTGGAGAACATGAAGCAGGGCAACCCCCTCGACACCGACACGATGGTCGGCGCGCAGGCGTCCAACGACCAGTTGGAGAAGATCCTGTCGTACCTGGACATCGGCCGTCAGGAGGGCGCGAAGGTCCTGACCGGCGGTGCGCGCGCCGAGCTGCCCGGCGACCTGGCCGGTGGGTACTACGTGCAGCCGACCGTCTTCGAGGGCTCGAATTCGATGCGGATCTTCCAGGAGGAGATCTTCGGCCCGGTCGTATCGGTGACCCCGTTCGCGGACTACGCGGACGCAATCAAGATCGCCAACGACACGCTGTACGGCCTCGGCGCCGGCGTCTGGACGCGGGACATGAACCAGGCCTACCGCGCCGGGCGCGCGATCAAGGCCGGTCGGGTGTGGACGAACTGCTACCACCTCTACCCCGCGCACGCCGCATTCGGTGGCTACAAGCAGTCCGGGATCGGCCGCGAGAACCACCGGATGATGCTCGACCACTACCAGCAGACGAAGAACCTGCTGGTCAGCTACTCCCCCAAGGCCATGGGGTTCTTCTAGGCCATGGTCTCCCGAGTAGACGTGACCCCCGCGGCGGCCGATTTGATGCGGTCGCTGCGGGGGCAGCACGGCCCGCTGATGTTCCACCAGTCCGGCGGCTGCTGCGACGGCAGCTCCCCCATGTGCTACCTGGAGGGCGAGTTCCGCACGGGCCAGTCCGACGTACTCCTGGAGTCCCTGACGATCGACGGCGTCGACGAGCCGATCACGTTCTGGATGTCGGCGTCGCAATTCGAGCTCTGGAAGCACACCCATCTCACGGTGGACGTGGTCCCCGGCCGTGGTTCCGGCTTCAGCCTGGAGGCACCGGAGGGCGTCCGGTTCCTCATCCGGAGCCGCCTGCTCAGCGAGGCAGAGATCGGGGAACTCGGGGGCACGTGAGCCGCGGCCCGGTCAGGGTTTACTCCCGGAACAGTGCCATGCCCGATCCATCGACGGCCCCGCGGTTTCACCGTGGTCCATATTTCCCGGTGTCGCGTTCGGACACGGGGAGGCCGACATGGGTACGCGCGGAACCAGGATGGTGGTGTTGGCGACGGTCGGCGCCGTACTGGCGGGCTGTGCTCAGCCCGGTACGCGGCCGGCCGCAGACCCCGCGGTCGCACCCTCAGCGTCTGCGGAGGCTTCAGGCGCCGCTGGCATCGGCGACGCGTCGGCGTCGCCCTCCCCCTCCGGCCGCACCGCGACCGCCAGGGCGCCCCGGCACTCCGACCGCACCGCAACCGCCGGCAACGCGCCTCGGCACTCCGGGACCGCCGGCAACGCGCCCCGGCACTCCGGGCGTTTCAACGGCCCCGCCAACAGCGCGACACGGACCCGCGGCGACGGCGTCGCGCTGACCTTTGACGACGGCCCCGACCCGATCCAGACGCCCAAGATCCTCGACCTGCTGGCCAAGTATCACGTCAAGGCCACGTTCTGCCTGGTCGGCGTGAACGTGCAGGCACACCCGGAGCTAGTCCGGCGCATCGTCGCGGAGGGGCACACGGTCTGCAACCACACCTGGCATCACAGCCTCACGCTGGGGACAGAGCCGCCCGCGGCCATCCGCGACGACCTGCAGCGGACCAACGACGCAATCCACCGCGCCGCTCCGGACGCCAAAATAAAGTACATGCGCGCCCCGGGCGGCAACTTCACGCCGGTCTTCGTGTCGGTGGCCGCCGACATGAACATGACCTCGATCTACTGGCACGTCGACCCGCGGGACTGGGATCACCCCGTCGGCGAGTCGCCGGCCGCGCATCGGGCACGGGTGATCGCCGCCGTCGAGACGCAGGTCCGCAACGGCTCGATCGTGTTGTCCCACGATTACGGCCAGCCGGACACCATCGCGGCCTACCGGACGCTGATCCCCTGGTTGCAAGAGCGCTACACCCTCGTGGCACTGCCCTGATCCGGGTGCGGCGCCGGACCAGCACGCAGGCCGTCAATGTGATGGCGGGATTACTCTCAGGTGGCCGCGGCGGCCGGTCTGGTGGCCGGGGAGAGTGCCATGTTCGTCCGGGCGTGGGAGCGGAGCGGGGCGGGCGGCTTCGCGGACGGCGTCGGCCAGCGCGACCAGGTCGTCCGGCGTGGGCGGGGGCGGGGCGAAGTCGCCGTCGTGGCGTACGAGCTCCCAGCCTCGGGGGGCGGTGAGGCTGCGGGCGTGGGGTTCGCAGAGGTCGTACGTGTGCGGTTCGGCGAAGGCGGCGAGCGGGCCGACCACGGCGGTCGATTCGTTGTAAACGTAGGTCAGGGTGGCGACCGCCTGTCGGGGACAGCCGTTCCGGGAGCAGCGCCGTGGGGACCTCACGGCGGCACGTTATCGCTCCGTCGCGCCGGGTGCGCCGGTTGCGCACGCGACACGCCGACCTCCGATGCATCACGATTCGGTCATGGCGGTACGAGACGCCGCCTCGTGCATGCGAATTCGCGTCCGGAACGCGGGCGAACTCGCGGCCGGAACGCGGGCGAACTCGCGGCCGAAATCTGGGTGAATTCGCGGCCGGAACGCGGACGTGACGGGCTGATCACTCGGACGGCCGCAGGCGGACTACGCTGGCAAGGTGACCACCAGTCCCGACCGACGCCGCACCGCCGATCCGAGTCGGGCCACGCGTTCCGCGGGTCCCGGGCGGCCGGCCCGGCGCGATCGGCACGGGCGTGGCCTGCGCGGCCGGCTGGTGCCGGCTACCGTGCCGCTGGCCCGGACCAAGGCGGAGATCTTCGACGATCTCGTGCTGGACACCGTGGAGAGCCTGGAGCGGACCTACGCGAAGGAGTTGGCGGGCGTCGAGTTCGCGGTCGAGGACGTCCCGCCCGAGCTCAACGTCTACGACTCCGACGTGCTGGAAGACGGCGAGGTACCGCTCGCCCGGCTGCTGCCCGGCCGGCCCGGCCGCCAGGAACTGCCGCCCCGGATCGTGCTCTACCGCCGGCCGCTCGAGTTTCGGGCGATGGATCGCGAGGACCTCGCCGACCTCGTGCACGATGTGATCATCGAACAGGTCGCCAACCTGCTCGGGGTGGATCCCGACGAGCTGTCCTAGGCGACGCGACGCTTGAGCCTGCGGCGTTCCCGCTCGGAGAGGCCGCCCCAGATGCCGAAGCGCTCGTCGTGGCCGAGCGCGTACTCCAGGCATTCGGCCTTCACGTCGCAGCGGCCGCAGATCCGCTTCGCCTCGCGCGTCGAGCCGCCCTTCTCGGGGAAGAACGCCTCGGGATCGGTCTGCGAGCACAGCGCCCGCTCCTGCCACTCGGGGGCGTCCCCGAGCAGGTCCACTCCCTCAACCTGCGCTTCCATCGGCGTGCCTCCAATTCCTGCGCCGGCAGCGGTGCCGGCGCTGACCCCCCACGCACGCGGCGTGTTTCTTGCGTGACGGACGGCGATTGTGCTTCGGCTCGTCCCGCAGCCCCCATCGAAATTACACGCGTGTAAGACGTGCGTCGTCAAGCCGAACCTGATAAATAGGCCCGTTTCCCCGAGGCGCCGGCGGACCTCTCGGCCCGGTTCCTGCCCCATCTCTCAGGACCGCGATCGCCGCCGGTGAGATGGTGTGCCGATCGCGGCGGCTGCGGGGTTTGCGGCCGTTGCGAGCGGTGCGCCATCTCAGCGGTTATAAGGCGATCGCCGCGGAGCGAAGCGGAGCCAGCAAGCTCAGCGACGTCCGTACACCGTTGTCCGTTCCACGGACGGTCTTCCGGCCAGCGCGGCGAGCTCCTTCAGCTGCGCGACCGTACGGGCGGAGCCGTGCTCGGAGCCGGCCATCCGGGAGATCGTCTCCTCCATCAGCGTGCCGCCGAGGTCGTTGCAGCCGCCGTGGAGCATGACCCGGGTACCGTCGTCGCCCAGCTTCACCCAGGAGCACTGGATGTTGTCGATCCGGCCGTACAGCAGCACGCGGGCCATGGCGTGCACGACCCGGTTCTCGCGCCACGTCGGGCCCGGGCGGGCGATGCCGGCAAGGTAGATCGGCGCGTTGGTGTGGATGAACGGCAACGCCACGAACTCCGTGAAGCCGCCCGTCACATCCTGGACGCCGGCCAGCACCCGGAAGTGGCCGAGCCACTGCCGCGGGTGATCGACGTGGCCGTACATCATCGTGCTGCTGGAGCGGATGCCGAGCTGGTGTGCCGTCGTCACTACGTCGACCCACGTCGAAGCGGGCAGCTTGCCCTTGGTCAGCACCCAGCGGACGTCGTCGTCGAGGATCTCGGCGGCGGTACCGGGGATGGTGTCGAGTCCCGCCTCGCGCAGCTCGATGAGCCAATCGCGGACCGGCACGCCGGCCTTGGCGGCACCGGTGACGATCTCCATGGGCGAGAACGCGTGCACGTGCATGCCGGGCACCCGGTTCTTCACGGCACGGACCAGATCCGCGTACCCGGTCACCGGCATCTTCGGGTCGATGCCGCCCTGCATGCACACCTCGGACGCGCCGTCCCGCCAGGCCTCCTCGGCCCGGTCGGCGACCTGCGCGACGGAGAGCCGGTACGCGTCGGCGTCCCGCTCACGCTGGGCGAACGCGCAGAACCGGCAGCCGACATAGCAGACGTTGGTGAAGTTGATATTGCGGTTGACGACGTAGGTGATGTCCTCGCCCACCGCCTCGCGCCGGAGGTCGTCCGCGATGCGGGTGAGCTCGTCGAGGGCGGAGCCATCCGCTTCGAACAGTGCCAGCGCTTTGCCCTCGTGCTTCGGTTCGAGCAGGGCCGCGGGGTTCTCGGCCGCGAGCTTGAGTCCGGCGAGGACGTCCGATCCCTCGTACCGTGGCGCGGCCTTGACGTGCGCCGCCACCTCATCCCAGTCGCCGTAGACGCTGTCGAAGTCGCCGCGGCGGTCGCTGGTCCGCCCTTGCGTGTCGATCGATGCGAAAAGGTCGACCCGACCGCCGAAGGTCTCGTCCGGCTCCTGCCACGGCCGGCCCACCGGCACGGCGTCCTCGTTGGCGAGGCCGGTGGCCGGATCCGCGAGGGCGGCCACGTGCGCGGCGAGGCGCGGGTCGAGCCAGCCCTCGCCGCGGCGCACGTACTCCGGATAGATCGTCAGGCGTTCCCGCAGTTCGAAGCCGGCCGCCCTGCTCTGCTCCCGCAGCGCCTCGATCTGCGGCCACGGCCGCTCGGGGTTGACGTGATCCGGCGTCACCGGTGACACGCCACCCCAGTCGTCGATGCCCGCGCGCAACAGCAGCGCGAACTCCGCGTCGATCAGGTTGGGCGGGGCCTGGATCCGGGCGCGCGGCCCCAGGATTACCCGGGCCACCGCCACGGTCGCGGCCAGATCGCGCAGTTCGGCGTCCGGCATGCCGCGCATCGCCGTGTCGGGCTTGGCGCGGAAGTTCTGCACGATGACTTCCTGGATGTGGCCGTACTCGCGGGCCGTCCGGCGCATCGCGAAGATCGCGTCGGCCCGCTCCGCGCGGGTCTCGCCGATGCCGATGAGGATGCCGGTGGTGAACGGCACGCCGACCCGGCCGGCGTCGTCGAGCACCCGGAGCCGGACCGCGGGCTCCTTGTCCGGTGAGCCATAGTGGGCACCGCTCGGCTCGGACCAAAGACGGGTCGCGGTGGTCTCCAGCATCATGCCCATGCTGGGTGCGACGGGCTTCAGCCGCTGCAGGTCGGCCCAGCTCAGCACGCCGGGATTGAGGTGCGGGAGAAGACCGGTCTCTTCGAGTACGGCGATCGCGCAGGCACGCACGTAGTCCAGCGTCGAGTCGTAGCCGCGCTCGGTCAGCCACTCCCGGGCCGCCGGCCACCGGTCCTCGGGGCGGTCGCCCAGCGTGAACAGCGCCTCCTTGCAGCCCTGCGCGGCCCCGGCACGGGCGATCGCGAGGACCTCCTCACGCTCCAGGAACGCGGCCGGCAGCCGGTGCGGCACGGTCGCGAACGTGCAGTAATGGCACCGGTCCCGGCACAGCCTGGTCAGCGGGATGAAGACCTTCTTCGAGTACGTGACGACGCCCGGCCGGCCGGCCTCGCGCAGCCCCGCGTCGCGGATGCCGCCCGCGATCTCCAGCAGGTCGTTGAGCAACTCCCCGTCGGCCGCCAGCAGCGCGGCCGCCTCGTCGGAGTCGATCGCTTTACCCTCGGCCGCCCGGTGCAACGCGCGCCGGATGCTGGCCTCGGTCGGGGCCGGTTCCCGGTCCACTAGTTTCTGGTCCACCACGCAGAGCAGCCTAGGCCGGATTTGTGCCCCACGCCGCCGCACCGGGTGACCATACGGAGTGTCCTGGGACACCATGCCCGCTCGGCCATCGCTACGTCTCTACGCGAGCGTCGGCGAGTTCCCGGGCCGGTCGTGGTGGCGGTTTCGGGGCCTCCTGGGCGATCCGGCTGGGCCACCAGAACGAGCGGCCGGTGTCCAGCGCCAACGCGGGCACCAGGACGGAACGGACCAGCACGGTGTCGAGGAGCACGCCGAGCGCGACCGTGACGCCGATCTGGATGAACGCCACGAACGGCGCGACGGTGAGGACGGCGAATGTGGCGGCGAGCACGAGGCCGGCGCTCGTGATGACGCCGCCGGTGGCGGTCAGTGCGTGAAGTACCGCCGGCTGGTGGCCGCGGTGGACGACCTCCTCCCGGATACGCGAGACGAGGAAGATGTTGTAGTCCACGCCGAGCGCAACCAGGAACAGGAAGCCGACGAGCATGACCTGGACGTCGATGGCCGGAAAGCCGAAGGCGTACTTGAACAGCAGCCAGGCGCCGCCGAGCGCGGCGACATAGGACAGCACGACGGTCGCCATCAGCAGGAGCGGTGCCAGCAGCGCCCGCAGCAGCAGGATCAGGACGGCGAACACCACCGCGAGTACGAGTGGAATCACCGCGCGCCGGTCGTGCGCCTGCGCGTCGGCCTTGGCCACGTTGGCGGCGGTGTAGCCACCGACGAGGGCGTCCGCGTCCGGGGTGGCGCGCACCGCCGTGCGGATGCGGTCGACCGTGGCGGCGGCGCTCGCGCTGTCGGCCGGGTCGGTCAGGACGGCATCGATCCTGGCGAGCGCGCCGTCGGTGGAGGTCACCGCCGGGCGTACCTGGGCCACGCCGGCGACGTCGCGCACGGCCGCGGTAGCCTCCGACGCGGCTGGTGCGCGGACGATCACCCGCACCGGGCGGCTCACCCCGGCCGGGTAATGCGCGGCCAGCAGCCGTTGACCGGCCACCGAGTCGGGGGTACCGACGGTGAAGTGCTTGTCGTCAAGCCCGGTGCGGAGCGTGACCGCGCCCAGGCCGAGCAACCCGAGCAGCAGGACGCAGCCGATCCAGACCAGTCGGGGGCGGGCCGAGACGACCCGGCCGATGCCTGCCCACACCATGACCCGTGTGGACGCGACCGTTCCCGGGCGCGGGATCACCGGCCAGAAGACCCACCGACCCAGGATCACCAGGAGCGCGGGCAGGAGGGTGACCATGGCCACCAGGCCGCAGACGATGCCGATCGCACCGGCCGGACCCAGGTCGTGATTGAAGCCCATGTCCGCAGCGAGCAGGCACAGCAGCCCCAGACTCACGGTGGCGCCGGAGGCGGCGATCACGGGTACGGCTCGGCGCAGGGCGACCGCCATCGCCACATGCCGATCGGCCTCGCGGCGCAGTTCCTCCCGGTAGCGCGCCGCCGCCGGATGGTCACTCGGATGGTGTGCTGTCCTCGGATGAGGGCCGATTGTCAGGTGCCGGATAGGCGAAGAATCGGGCGAACATCGTGCGGGCCCCGGGCGGAGCCTGCTCGTCCGGCCGTTGGTATCGGCGCAGCAGCGCGATGTACTCCTCGAAGAACTCCTCCAACTCCGCGAGCGTGACCTGAATCGAGCCGCGCGAGAACGGGAACGCGTCGGCCCACGGGTCGCTCCCGTCCGCATCGATCTGTGCCTGGCTGAACTGGGCGAAGTCGGTGGCGAAGTCACGCGCGTTCATCTCGTCGACGACGGCCCGCATCTCCGGGCTCTGCTGGCTGCGGCGCGGAAAACGCCGGTCCTTGGGGACGAAGCGCCACCATCGCTCCCGGCCGCGCGCCAGCTCAGGAACCTCTTCGACGAACCCGTGCTTGGCCAGCTCCCGGAGGTGGTAGCTGGTCAGGCCGGTGCTTTCGCCCAGCGCCCGCGCCAGCGTGGTGGCTGTGACGGGCCCCCCGCGCAGCTCCCGCTCGATGCGTTGCCGCAACGGATGCGCGAGCAGCCGCAGCGCGTCGAGATCGAGGGTCTCCCGGGGTACCTCCACAATGCAAAACTACGTTTGCAAATTGTGCTTTGCAAGGCGTCTTGGCATCCGGTTTGTGGTTGCGCGAGATACGTGCGGATGCCACGCCGCACGGCCACGGTCCTGCACGCGGAGGCTTGATCAACGATGGTGCGGCGGCGCTAGCCATCCTCGCGATCGCCATCGAGGCGGCAACCGCAACTCCAAGATCGCGGGGGTCCTAGTGGCGGGGTGGGACCTGGTCAGCCGGGCCGTAGCCGGGACGGTCGTTGCTGACGATCTGCGTGCGCTCGCCGCCCGTCTCGCTCGGTTGCCGGTCCGGCGTGGTGGCGGCCGGTTCGTGCTGCGGTACGGCCTGCGTCGACTCGCTTAAGGCCTGGTGCGCCGACGGCTCGCCCGGGCCGGCCGTGGACGGGTAGGCCGGCGCGGCGGGCGAGCTGTAGGTGCCGTGATCCGGCTCGGACACGTAGGCGCTGGGCACCTGACCGGGCGGGGGCGCGTAACCGCCGGGCGCGCCGGAGACGGGCCGCCCGAAGCCCGCCTGACCCTGGCCGGGCTCACCGGCGTGCGCCGGCTGGCCGGGCTGGGCGAACGGGGGCTGGCCGAACGGAGGCTGACCGAACGAGGGCTGACCGAACGAGGGCTGACCGAACGGGGGCTGGCCGAAATTCTGCTGGCCCGGCTGCCCGAACCCGGGCTGGCCGGGCGCCGGCTGGCCGTAGCCCGGCTGACCCGGGTACGTGCCCGGAACGCCGTATCGGGGCTGGCCGTAGACGCCGGGCTGGGGCTTCGGTCGC
>DASYTU010000065.1:0-14957 GCA_036001925.1 Actinoplanes sp. | reverse complement strand
GAGAGGCTGCGGGAGAAGCGGCTCGAGTTGTCCGCTTTGCCAATTCCGCTCGGGCGCGGCTGGGAACCTGCGCAGGAGGCGATGGCGGCGGTTCTCAGCGACCAGCCGACCGGCATCGGCGAGGTGATCGAGAAGCTGCAGAACGTGCAGTCGATCCTGGACGATCTGCCACCGAGCCGGGCCAACAACCGGGTCGCGGCGTTCAACGCCCTCTATCTGACCATCACCCGGCGGGTCGACGGCGCGCTCGGTTCCGGCGCGACCTCACCGGAGTTCCTGGAGCTGCTCGACGTCGAGTTCGCCAAGCGGTACCTCGCCGCGCTGGATCTGTGGAACCGGGACGACGACGCCACGCCGGACGTCTGGGAGGTGCTCTTCAAGCGGGCCCGCGACGAGCAGGTGAGCAGGCTCGTGGCGGCGATGCTGGGGGTCAACGCCCATATCAACCACGACCTGTCACTCGCGCTGATCGCCACCTGGAACGAGCTCGGCGCACCGGAAGACGACGTGCCCCATCCCGACTACCTGCTCGTCAACCAGATCTTCTACGAGGAGATCCCGCCGCTGCGACGGAGCTTCTCCACCCAATGGCAGCTTGACATCGACGGTTTCGTCGGGCCGCTCGACGACTGGAGCCAGCGGATGCTGGTCACGGTTACCCGGGCACATGCCTGGGACCAGGCCATGCGGCTGTGGCAGCTGCGGCACGACCCCGACGACTTCGAGCAGGCGCGGCTCACCATGGATCGCGCGGCATCGCTGGTCGGCGAGTGGCTGATCGTCAGCGACCGGCTCGTCACCGATACGGGCACGGTCACCACCGGCGGTTGGAGTTTCTTCCGGCGGCTGTTCGGCCTCCGGCGGCTGTTCGGCCGCCGGCGCCGGGTGACTCCGGCGGCCTGAAGCGCCGCTCGACCATGAATGGCGGGGCGGGCCGAGTTACTGGCGCGATGCAGGTCGACGTTCGCCGGGCGCGGGAGCACGACCAGGCCGCGATCACGGCGATGGTTCGCCAGGCCCGGCTCAACCCCGCCGACCTGCGGTGGCCCCGGTTCGTGGTCGCGGAGCACGACGGCCGGATCGTTGGAGTCGCGCAGCTGCGGCTGCATCCGGACGGCGCGTGCGAGCTCGCCTCGCTGGCCGTGACGCCCTCGGCCCGGGGACAGGGAGTCGCGACGAAGCTGGTCGACGCCCTGCTCCAGACGCAGGCCTCCGAGGTCTACACGCTGATCGACCGGCCGTACGTCGACCACTTCCGGCGATGGGGATTCCATGAGGTCGACCGGGCGGGCCTGCCGCGATCGGTCGCACGCGTCTACCGGATCGGCCGAGCCGTGACGGCGGTCGCGTCGCTACTGACGCGCCGGAAGATACGGATCGTCCCGCTGCGGCGAACGGCTACTTGATCGCCCCGGCGGTCAGGCCGGCCTGGATCTGGCGCTGGAAGATCGCGTACACGAAGATCATCGGAATGATCGACAGCGTCAGCGCGGCGAACAACGTCGACCACTCCGCGCGGTAGCCCGCCGACACGCTGATGTTCGCGATGCCCTGGGTCAGCACCCACTTCTTGTCCGCGCCGGCGCCCTGCATGATCGCCACCGGCAGCAGGTACTGGTTCCACTGCCCGACGATATTGAAGATCGTGATACTGATCAGGCCGGACCGGGCCATCGGCACCATGATCTGGAAGAACTTGCGGGTGTGGGAGGCGCCGTCCATTGTTGCGGCCTCGTCGATCTCTCGCGGCAGCGTCTTGAAGAACGCGGCCATGAAGAACACCGTGAACGGCAGCGAGTAGGCGATGTAGACCAGGATCAGCCCGGTGAACGTGTTGAGCAGGCCGAAGCCTTTGAGGATGAAGAACAGCGGCACCAGCGCCATGAACGTCGGGAACGCCAGACCCGAGACGAACAGGTAGTAGATGAATCGGTTGCCCCAGAACCGGTACCGGGCCAGCACGTAGGCGGCCATCGAGCCGAACAGCATCGTGCCCGCCGTGCTCAGGGCGACCACGAAGACGCTGTTCAGGAAATACCGGCCGACGTGCGCCGTGTTCCACGCCGCGACGTAGGTCTCGAACGAGAACGAGTGCGGCAGCGCGAACGGCTCACCCAGGAAGATCTCGGTGTTGCTCTTGAAGGACGCCAGCACGACCCAGATCAGCGGGCCGGCCGTGGCCAGCGCCCAGACCACCAGCGCGAGGTGGGCCAGCCCGGTGAAGGCGTTCACCTCGCGCTGAGGGCTGGGCCTGCGGCCCGCGGACTTGCCGGTGGCGACGCCGGGCGGCCCGGCCAGGGCATCGGTGCCCGTGACGTTGGTGGTCATCGCCTCGCCTCTCGCGGATCAGAATTCGACGGCCTCGCGGCGGGTGACCCGCAAGGTCAGCGCGGCGAAGGTCAGGGTCAGGAAGAACAGCACCACGCCGAGCGCGGAGGCGTAGCCGGCCTGGGAGAACTCGAACGCGTTCCGGTAGATCATCATGGCGAGCACCGAGGTGGCGCCGTCCGGCCCGCCGCGGTTCACTGACATGATGTTGACCAGCGCGAACGCGTCGAACGCGGCGATGCCGAGGTAGATCCAGGCCACCTGGATGGTGCTCCAGAGCAGCGGCACGGTGATCCGGAAGAACAGTGTGATCCGGTTGGCGCCGTCCAGCGCCGCGGCCTCGTAGATCTCGTGCGAGATCGACCCCATGCCGGCGGAGAACAGGACGACGTAGAAGCCCACGGCCTGCCAGACCAGGACGGCCAGGATGCAGGTCAGCGCCCACCGCCCGTCCGCGAGGAACAGCCAGGGCTGGAACGATTCCGGCATCAGCCCGTTGATCAGGCCGCTCCTGTCCGGCGCGAACACCCGGCCGAAGATCACGGCGACGATGGCCAACGCGAGCAGCTGCGGGAAGAAGAAGATTACCCGGTAGACCTTCGACCCCCAGACGCCGCGGGTGACGCCGCCCTTAAAGCCGCCGCCCACGTTCAGCAGGAACGCGAACACCAGGGCGATGAAGATGGTGACGATCGGCAGGAAGATCAGCAGGAAGAGGTTGTGCCGGACCGACTTCCAGAAGAGGTCGTCGTGCCACAGCTTCACGAAGTTGTCGAAGCCGACGTACTCGACCGGACCCAGCCCGGACCAGTTGGTCAACGCGAGCTGGAAGACCTGCACGTACGCGGCCACGACGAAGGTGCCGTAGAGCGCCAACGGCACGGCAAGGAAACCGATGATGAAGGGATACTTGCCGTGCCGCATGGCGTCTACGACTCCTTAAAAAGGATCAACTGCGGGTGAACTTGGTGATCGACGAGTCCTTGGCCACCGCCTGGGATGCCGCCTCCATCCGCTCGCAGAACTTCTGGGCATTGCCGCCCTGGAAGAACAGCTCGTTGACGGCCGACCGCGATTCGTCGTCGAGCTTCTTGTACCACGAGTCGAACAGGTAGCCCAAGAAGGCGTCCTTGCCGGCCGCCGAGAGCATCTTGTTGGCCGAGGCTAGACCCGGCGTGAGGTCCAGACCATCGGCCGCCCCGGCCACCACGGTCAGCGACTTGGTGAGCTTGGTGAAGCCCTTCGCCCCCTCCTTGGACAGCATCGCCCGCAGGTACTCCTTGCCGCCCTGCGGGTTCTTGCCCTTGGATGCGGCGAAGTACATCTCGCCGGCCGCCGCGTTGATCGCGGTCGCCGGGAGCTGATCGGAGGTGGTGACGCTCGGCAACGGCGTGACGGCGTACTCGAAGGTCGGCGGGGTGTCCTTGGCCTGCTCGTTCTCGAGCCAGGAACCGCACGGGTAGAAGACCAGCTTGTCCTGGTCCTGCTGCAGCTGGACCTCGGTGTGCTTGAGGCCGAGGAAGGCCTTGTTGGTGTACTTGTTGCCGACCTCGCCCCACGCCTGGGCGGCCTTGACCACCGCGTCGGCCTTCCACGCGCCGGGCTTGAGGTTGTCGATGTCCTTCAGCACCTGCTCGGTGCCGATCTTGGCCGCGCTCGTCATGATCGCGCGGACCATGTAGTACGAGGCGTTCGCGCCGGCGTACCCGAACGGCGTGAGACCGGCCGCCTTGATCTTGTCGCACAGCGCGGTGAAGTCGGCCCACGTGGTCGGCGGAGTCCACTTGTTCTTGGCGAACAGCTTCGAGTTGTACCAGAGGCCGAAGACGGTGAACGCGTAGTTCATCGCGAACGGCTTGCCGTTGTACGTGCCCGGCTCGATGGCGCCCGGCACCAGCGTGTCACGCACCTTCTTGGCGGGGTCGTCCCATGACGGCGCGTCGTACAGGTCGGTGAGGTCCGCCGCCTGACCAGCCTTGACGAGCGCGCCCATGTCCATCAGGTTCGAACCGGAATTGTCGACCATGTCCGGCGGGGTGCCCGCGTTGAACCTCGGCTGGAGGACCGTGGAGATCTGCTCGGTCGCCGAGTAGACGACCTTGGAGTCCGGCCATTTCTTGTTGTACAGCGGGGTGTGCACGTCTGTGGCGTAGGCGGTACCGAAGCCGCCGTTGAAGATGACAATCTCCACGGGCGCCTTCGGGTCGATGCCCAGCGGGTTCTCGGCCGACTTCTGACCGGTGGACTGCTTCTGGGTTTCGTCGCCGCCGCCGCTCGCGCACGCGCTCAGCATGCCGACGGCGGGCGTCGCGAGCAGGCCCACGGCCGCGGCGCGGCGCAGCAGCGTACGGCGGTCGAGCTCGGATGGCTTGTCGAAGATCTCGGACATCGTCGTCTCCTCGAAGGGTGAAAGGGGAACCGGTCAGCCCTTGACGGCACCCGCCGTCAAGCCGGTGGCGATGTTGCGTTGAATGATGAGGAAGAAGATCACCACAGGGAGCGACGTGATGATCGCACCGGCCATGAGGGGTCCCCAGGCGGTACCGCGGTTGGTCTGATTCTGCAGCAGCCAGGCCATCAGATTCTGCTTCTCCGGGCTGTTTAGCGTGTTAATGATGATGAACTCGTTCCACGCCTGGATGAAGCCGTAGACGGACGTCGCCACCAGGCCCGGACCGGTGAGCGGCAGGATGATCCGCCAGAAGGTCTGATACCGGCTGCATCCGTCGATCAGCGCCGCCTCGTCGAGTTCGCGCGGGATGGCCGAGATGAAGCCACGCAACGTCCACACCGTGTACGGCAAGATCAGGACCAAGTAGGTGATACTCACACCGATCAGACTGTTGGTCAAGTCCGCCCTCTGCAGCATCAGGAACAGCGGGATAAGCAGTGCGAGGAACGGTACCAACTGCACCGCGAGCACGATCAGGATGATGCCCCGGCGGCCGTAGAACTGGAAGCGGGCGATGGCGAGCGCCGCCATGAAGCCGACCACGAGGGCGCCGATGACCGCGATCACGGTGACGATCAGGCCGTTGAGCAGGTCCTGCAGGAAAAGCGGCGCCTTGAACGCGGACACGAAGTTGTCCAGCGTCGGGTTCTCGGGCACGAACGAGGGGGTGAACTGCAGCACCTCGGGACCGGGCTTGAACGCCGTGTTGATTACCCAGTAGACCGGGAAGATCATGATGACCGAGAAGACGACGCCGGCGAGGTTGGCGAGGAACGTGCCCGCCTTGCTGCGCCCGACGGTGACCGTGCCGTCCGAATCCGGGCCGGTGCGCCGGCGCTGGATGGCGGTCGGTGCGGGGGCGGTGGCGACCATCAGTCCACTTCTCCGATCTTGAACATCTGACGGATGTAGAACGCCATGACGCCGAGCATCAGCAGCACGGTGATGACCGAGATCGCCGAGCCGAGGCTGTAGTTGGACCGGCCGAACGCCTGCGTGAACGAGTACGTGGCCAGCGTCTGGTACTCCTGCTCGACCTTGCTGTCGCGCAACACCCACGGCTGGGTGAAGAGCCCGAAGTTCCAGATCACCGACAGCGTGGTGACGATGATGATCAGGGGCCGCAGGATCGGCAGCGTGATACTGCGCAGGGCCTGCCACGGCGTCGCGCCGTCCACGGTGGCCGCCTCGAGCAGTTCCTTCGGCACCTGCGTCAGGCCAGCGTTGAGCGTGATCGCGAGGAACGGGATGCCCGCCCAGACCACGAGCGTCGTGATGACGATCCAGCCCTGGGTCGGGCTGAGGAACCAGCTGTGGTTCTTGAACGAGACGAACGGCAGCTTGTCGATGAGGTAGTTGACCACGCCGAAGTCGGCGTCGGTCATCCACTTGAAGATCTGCGCCGCGACGAGCTGGGGCAGCGCCCAGACGAACATCATCGCGACGATCATGAAGAGCCGGACCCGGCGGTGCACGCGGCGCATGAGCAGCGCGACGGCCAGTCCGAGGAGCACGGAGATGATGACCGAGACCGCGGTGAAGACCACGGTACGGCGGACCACCGTCCAGAAGACCGGATCGGTGAGGACCTTCGTGTACTGGTCGAAGCCCACCCAAGGCGGTGTCCGCCCGGTGAGCAGCTCGCGCAGCCGCATGTTCTGGAAGGACAGGACGATCATGCGGTAGAGCGGGTAGCCCAGCAGTCCGATCAGGACGAGCAGGGCGGGTGCCGTGAGAAGCCACGGGGTACGCCCGCCGGTCGAGCGGCGCCGCCGGCGCGCCCGGCCGCCGGCCCGGTGCGGCGTGACGCCAGGCGGTGGCTGAGATCTGGGAGTCGTCGGGGAGTCGACGGCGTACATCGGTCTGTTCCTCTCCACGAGGTGTACGGGCGCCGGGCCCCTGGTCCGCTGCGTGCCGGCGCCGGATCGCGCCGCCCGCCCGTCGCCGGGCGGGCGGCGCGTGGCGTCAGCCTTCGTTCAGGATGCTGTTGATCTGCTGGTCGGCCGAGGCGGCGGCGTCCTGCACAGACTTCTTGCGGGTGAGGATGTCCCGCAGCATCTGCTGCAGCACCGTCGCCTTCTCCACGTCCGCCCACTTCTCGGCGTTCGGGGTGAACCAGCTGGACTTCGCGGCCGCGGCGGCGGCCTCGCTGCCCTTCTGCGCGGCGGCCTTGTCGAGCAGCGCGGTCGAGTTGGGCAGGACGCCCTTCTCGATCAGGCCCTGCATAGACGTGCTGTCCGTGAAGTACTTGATCCACTGCGCGGCCAGCTGCTTGTTCTGGCTCTTCTCGGTGACTCCGAGGTTCGAACCACCGAGGAACGACGGCGTCTCGGGCATCGGGGCGGTGGCCAGCTTGCCGAACACCTTGGTGTTGACCAGCTTGGAGTTCGGGTCGTTCGGGTCCTTCTTGACCTGCTCCGCGGCACCCTTCTCCCAGGTGTTGCCGTAGAAGATCGCCGACTCGCCCTGGGCGAAGATTGCGGCCTGGTCGTTCTCGTCCTTGGCCGGGTCTGCCTTCGAGTACTTCTTGACCAGGTCGACCCAGCGCTGCAGGCCCTGGATCGCGGCCGGCTGCTCGAGCTGGGCCTCCCACTTGTCACCGTTCTTGACGGCGATCTCGCCGCCGGTCGCCTTGACCCAGCTCATCGCGGCGTACCAGTTGGTCGGCATGTAGACCGCGCCGAACTTCGCGTCGCTCTTGTTCGCCGCGGTCAGCTTGTCCGCGTCCGCGAGGAAGTCCGCGTACGTGGTCGGGGCGGCGGTGATGCCGGCCTTCTTGAACAGGTCGGTGCGGTAGATCATGACCCGAGCGCCCGCGTAGTACGGCACGCAGTAGGTCTTGCCGTCGAGGTCGCAGGCGCCGGAGAGGCCGGTCAGCCAGGTGTCGGAGTTCTCGAAATCGGTCTTGTTCAGCGCCGTGAAGCCGCCGTTGAACACGTACTTGGAGAACTCGGTGTTGCCGAGCTCCACCACGTCCGGCACGTCGTTGCCGGCCAGGGTGGCGTCGAGCTTGGTGAGGTGGTTGGCCCACTGCTGGTACTCGACGTTGACCTGCGCGCCGGTGGCCGCCGTGAACCGCTGGGTGGCGTCGTCCACGACGTTCTTCCACGACGACTGCGCGTCGACCATCAGCCATACCTTGATGGTCTTGCCCTTGCCGTCGACCGCACCGGACGGTGCGGTGGTGACGTCATCGCTGTTCTTCGAGCTGCCGCATGCGGCGACGGAGCCCAGCAGCGTCACAGCGAGCGCCGCGGCGACCGCGATTCTGCGCTTCACGCTTTCCTCCTTGAAGGGAATCAATGTTCAAACGGGGTGCGAGGGTGGTGCGGTGCCGACGAGCCGAGGGGTGCGAACGCCGACCGGATGGTGCTGCGGTCAGTGACCGCGCCGCCGCGGACGGCGGTGATATCGGGTGGAATCGGTCATGTCGATGTCCCGTCCTTGGCGGCCTTGTGTCCGTGGACGGCTTGCGCGGTGCGCTGGAACGCGGCATGCGAACGTTCGTGGGTCCGCTGCGCGACGGCGACATAGAGCAGATCGAGCACGACCAGCTGCGGGTGGCGCGCGGAGAGCGCGTCCGGCCGGAAGGTCGTGGCCTGGGTGGCGGTGAGCAGGACGATGTCGGCGAGTTCCGCCAACGGGGAACGCGGAAAGCTGGTCAGCGCGATCGTCGTCGCGCCCCGGCTGCTCGCCTCCGCGAGCAGCTCGATCGTCTCGCCGGTCTCGCCGCTGTGCGAGATCCCCAGCGCGACATCGCCGGCCCGCGCCAGCGACGCGCTGGCCAGGCCGTTGTGCACATCGTTCCAGGCCCATACGGGTACGCCGATGCGGTGCAGGCTGAACTGCATCTCCTCGCCGACGAGCGCGCTTCCGCTGGCGCCGAAGATGTTGACCCGCGGCGCCGCGGCAATGGCGACCGCGGCCCGCTCCACCTCGGCAAGGTCGAGGAGCGTGGCGGTGTCGTGCATGGCCCGGGTGTCGGCCGCCATGATCTGACCCAGGACGCGCTCGAGCGGGTCGCCGGGCAGGATCTCGCGGCCGATATCCACGGTCCAGCCGGCCGAGCGGGCGCGCCCGGTTTCCGCGGCGATGCCGAGCCGCAGGTCCGCGTACCCGTCGAAACCGAGCGCCCGGCAGAACCGGGTGACCGTGGCGGGCGACGTCCGGCTGCGCTCGGCGAGCTCGACGATGGTCGCCCGGGACGCGGCGGCCGGATCCGCCAGGACCTGCTCCGCGACCCGCTGCAGCGCCCCGGTGAACTCCGGCAGCAGCGTGCGGATCCGGACCAGCACACCATCGGTGTTGCCGACCGGGGCGCCGTCGGCGCCGCCGTTCCCGACGGCCGGGTCGCGCACGGGTGTGTCGACGACCGCGGTCGATGCGGTGCCGTCCACCTCTGGCTCGACCATGGCCGTCCCTTCAGGAAGGAGTGTTAACTGTCGCGGTAAAAGTTCTTACTGACGGACCCCTCCTGTCAAGGCCGTGGGCGAAGTTTTCAAACCGTTACCTGAGCTGCGTCGACGAACGCGGGAGCGAGATCGCCAGTTGACGCCCATCGATCCGCCAATGGGCGCTTAGGATGTGACGGCCACCACATGTCCGCCTTAGGCCCGTTCTGTCCTCGGCCGTTCGGCCACCGCCGTGGTGGGCCGTTCGGCCTGAATCAGGCGCTGTCGCGTACGGCCTGGGCGAAGACCTCCGAGCGGTGCTCGAAGTTGCGGAACCGGCCGTAGCTGGGCGCGGCCGGCGACAGCAGCACCACTCCCCCGGGCGGCGTGAGCTTGCGGGCCAGGCGTACGGCGGCGGGCAGGTCCTCCGCGTTTTCGGCCCGCACGCCCGGCAGCCCGGCCAGCTCGGCGAGGATCCGCGGGCCGCTATCCGGCAGGCCGATCACGGTGATCTCACGGTCCTGCAGATGACGCCGCAGCGGCGCATAGTCGAGACCGCGGTCGGTGCCGCCCACCAGCACCGTGAGCGGTCGTCCCTCGTACGCGTCGATGGCGTGCATGGCCGAGTACGGGCTGGTGGAAAGCGTGTCGTCGACGAACGTCAGCCCGGACGGGTCCTCGATCTCGGCGAGCCGGTGCGGCAACCCCTCGAAGGCGGCCACCGCCTGCTCGAGCACCGAACGCTGGTCGACCACGTCCACGCCCATCCCGTCGAGCACGGCCAGCGCGACGCACAGATTGCGCCCGTTGTGCTTCCCGCGAAGCCGCAGCGTGTCGCGCCGGAACAGGCGGGTGTCGCTGGCGTACACCCAGTCATCGGGCTCGATCCGGAAGCGCGAGTCCTCGGTGCCGACCGCGACCGGACCCCAGCCCTGCGCATCCCGGGCGTTGCTCAGCTCTCCCATCAAGCGCTCGTCCGCGCCGTTGACCACGATCAGTTCCGGCCCGTACGCGAGGAGGTTGAGCTTGTCGCGGTAGTACTCCCGCTCACCGCCGTGTGCGTCCAGGTGCTCGGGGAACAGCGCCGTGACCACCGCGACCCGCGGCGAGTCGGTGAGGTCGCTGCACTGGTAGCTGGACAGCTCGAGGACGTACAGCTCGGCGACCGGGAGGTCGAGCAGCGGCACGCCGATGTTGCCGCCGAAGACGTTCGCCCGGCCGACGGCCGCGAGCAAATGGCTGATCAGCGCGGCCGTCGTACTCTTGCCCTTGCTGCCGGTGACCCCGACCGTCCGGTCCGCGTGGTCGGCCATCCAGAGCGCACTGCCGCCGGTGATGGTCACGCCGCGCTTGCGCAGCTCGGCCATCCACGGGTGGGTCTGCGGCACGCCCGGCGACCGCACCACGACGTCCGCCGCGACCAGGGCGCCGAACGCGTGGTCGCCGCCCGCGAGCGGCGCCAGCGCGGCCAGCTCGCCCTCCCAGGGCACGGACAGGAAATTGGCGCTGTCGTTGACCGCGAGCAGCCGCGACGGGCCATGCGCAGCGATCGCGGTGACCGCGGCGCGGCCCTCGCGGCCCGTTCCCCAGACGGCCACGGACTTGTCGCGCAGGTCAGCCAGGCGCACGTCGTCTCCCTTGGTCGAGTCGCATTAGTATTGCTCGCCGGGTCGATGACGGGAGTTCGTGGGTGCGTTCGCAGTTCGAGGTGATGCGGTTCCCTTCGTACGCCTTCGACCCCTCGACCGGCGTGGCGGTGTTCCGGTATGAGTTGGCCGGGCCGTCGTCGACGCTCCCGTTCATCGAGACGGTCGAGTTTCCGCCGTCCTCGTCCGTTCCTCCGCATTTCTACCGGGTCCTCGACCTGCTGCACGTCGTGGCTGGAGTCAGCTACTACAAGGTCGGCGCTCCGCCGCGGATCGAGGCGCCGGCGCCCGTTCCGGCCGAGGCCGCGGCGCTGTTCACGGCCGTCTACACCAAGGGCCTCGCCGAGTACGCGTACAGCAACGACCTGCCGTTCGTTCTCGATCTGGCCGTCGACGTCCCAGGGGTGGCTCCCGTGGCGGCGCCGGTGGACAACTCCGAGGGGCGGCCGCTGTCGGCCGTCGGCGGCGGCAAGGACTCCATCGTCACGCTGGAGATCCTGCACGCCGCGGGGCTCGATCCGGTGCCGTTCTCGGTGAACCCGAACCCGGTGATCCTCGACGTCAACGCCGCGTCCGACCTACCCGCGCTGTCCGTGCGCCGCCGCCTCGACCCCCGCCTCTTCGAGCTCAACAAGGCCGGCGCGCTGAACGGGCACATCCCGGTGACCGCGATCAACTCGCTGATCGCGATCGCCACCGCGGCGCTGCACGGCCTCGGCCCGGTCGTCATGTCGAACGAGCGCTCCGCGTCGGACCCCAATCTGATCTGGAACGGTCACGAGGTCAATCATCAGTGGTCCAAGGGCATCGAGGCGGAGGGGTTGTTGCGGGCCGCGGTGACCGCACACGCCGGGCTGACCGAGCCGTACTTCTCGTTGCTGCGCTCGCTGTCCGAACTGCACATCGCGCGGCTGTTCGCCCGCCACACCGCCTACGACGAGGTGGTGACCAGCTGCAACAAGGCGTTCAAGCTGCACGACCCGACGGCGCGATGGTGCGGGGACTGTCCGAAGTGCCGGTTCGTGTTCCTGGCCATGGCGCCATTCATCGACCGGCCCCGCCTGGCGCACATCTTCGGTCATGATCTGCTGGCGGATCCCGCCCAGGTGCCCGGATACCTGGAACTGTTGGGTATCGACAAGCACAAGCCGTTCGAATGCGTCGGCGAGGTGGAGGAATCGGTCGTCGCGCTCGGCCTGCTCGCCGAGAGTCCATCGTGGCGAGACGCACCCGTGGTGGTGGCCCTGCGATCCGCCGTGCCGCCGGCGGCGTGGGCCGCGGCGTCCCACGAGGACGTACTCACACCGGGCGGCCCCACATTCGTGCCACCGGCGTACGCGAAGGCACTGGCCGACGCGATCCTGCTCGAAAGCCCGGGCGCATGATTTCGGTGTCGGCACAGATCGGGGGAACCGGTTGGAAGACGTCGCTGTTACCGAATGAAACCATCCCTCGACCGCGATGGGTCACGACCGCGTCGGCGACTGCTGCGGCGTCGGGAACCTACGCCCTCGGTGGTAGCTCATCGTCCGTGTATCGGTGTGGCCGGCGACGATCTGGACGTCCCGGAGGCTGTCATACCCGTCGGGCATGATGGACGAGGAACCGTTCGAACCCGGGAAATACGGAAATGACGAGGGCCAGGAATTCGTCTCCTCGTATCTCTTCGACCCGGACGCGAGATTCTTCGAGGCGAGGGTCGGCCGCAGAAGGCGCGATAGCAGAATGCAGACATAAGCATTCCGTTGCCGCTGGGCTCGAACCGCGGTAGAAGTAGCCGTGGCCAGTCAACTGATGCTGCTTGTGGCGGGATTCTTGCTTACCGGTGTCCTGGGTGGCGCGCTCGGCTTCGTCTTCCAACGGCTTACCTGGGCTCATCAGCACGAAGTGCAGCGCCGCGAGGAGGAGTACCGGCTGGCAGTGAAGATCTTCGAGGAGGTCAGCAGCCTGCTCGACCGACGCCTGTACCGGATGCGCCGCGTCTACTGGGCGGCCAGGCGTAGGCACGAGGGCGCATCCGGAGATCAGCTTTCCACCGCGCTCGACGATTATCGAGATGTCCTGCTGGTCTGGAACGACAACCTCAACCGTGTGCAGGCGCTCGTCGATACCTATTTCGGCAGTGGCGTCCGGCGCCAGCTCGAGGTCGACATCTTCGAACGATATGCATCAGTTGGGCGCGTGTTGGATGATTTCGTTCGCCATGTGTCGAGTTCGGAACCCTGCGAGGACCCGCGGGTCGGCCGCAGGCTGGATCAGCTCAGTTATCAGGTCTATCGGTTGAATTCACGCATGCTCAAGCTGATGCAAGAACAACGCATTGGCCGTTCGGCGCCGCGGGCCGAATTTTCTGAGTACGCCGGATCGACGGTGATTCAATTGGGCGACCGGGGGCCAGCCGTACGCCGGTTGCAGCGCGCACTGTCACGGGCAGGCGAACTCAATGGCCGGATCGACGGGAACTTCGGGCCGGCTACCGAGCGGGCACTGCGTCGGCTGCAAATCTCCCGCGGCCTCGACGGCGACGGGATAGCCGGGCCTCGGACATGGGCCGCCCTGCCTGATGGAGCACCGATGCCCGTGCTACGAGAGGGAGCTACCGGCGAGATCGTCGAACAGCTACAGACCGCATTGATCGAGTACGCAAAGGACCGCTGGGAATCCGCTCCCGACGCGGCCGACGGAGCCTTCGATCCGAACACCACACGGGCCGTCGAGGCGTTTCAGCGTTGGCACGGTCTCAGCGCAGACGGTGTAGTCGGCGACGACACATGGAACGCAGACCTCGACGGCGCCGGCAACTCGCTCGAGGCGCGGGTCGGCCTGCATCACGCGGGCAAGGCTGGATGACGGGAACCGCCGCCGGGCACGTCGGTGTCGCGCCGGAGGGCGAGCCGACGATCAGATACGGCGCAGCACCAGCGTCACGAAGCCCAACACGTCGCGGTACCCGCGTAGCCACTGGTCGCGGTGCTCGCGGGCGAGGGTGAGCGCCTCGGCGGCATCGGGGTGGCCGGGATTGTCGAGCGCCCACTCGGTCAGCGAGCCGGTCCACGACCATTCATAGTTGTCCCACTCGGCGGCGTCGCTGACGTGGGCGTACACCGGCGTCCAACCGGCCCGCTCAGCGACGTCGACCAGGCTGGCGAGGTCGGTGAAATCCTCCGGTGCCGCGTCGAGCGCGGCCAGCGCCTCGGGAGGCGGCGGGACCTGCCAGAAACCCTCGCCGACCAGCAGGATGCCGTCGGGACGCACGTGCCGGCCGGCCTGCTCCAGCGTCTCCGCGAATCCGCCGAACGCGTGCGTCGACCCGACGCACAGCACCAGGTCGTAGTCGCCGTCCGGCACGTAGGTCCGGGCGTCGCGCTCGTGCAGCGTCAGCCGCTCGGCGAGGCCACGCTCGGCCGCGGCGGTCGCGGCACGGTCGAGGGCGTGCCGGCTGACGTCGACGCCGTCCGCGTGGCCGTCGGGGTAGTGCGCGAGGGCCTGCATCGCCCACGCTGCCTCCCCGCAGCCGAGGTCGAGAATGCGTGCCGCCGGTTGCCGGTCCGCTCGACGGAGGATCCGGTTGACGTTGACACCGACGATCGGGGCCGCGATCGGGTGGTGGGAGTGCGCGATGCTGCTGAGCCGTTGACGATCCACCGTCACAGTGAACCCGAGGGCGCCCGACCGCCGCCGTTCCGCCCCACCCTCGTGCACGAGGCCGACGACCTGCCGCCTATTCCTGCTGGCGGTGAGCGTCGGACCAGGTGCTGAGGAGCTTCGCCCACGCGCGATCGGCGGCGACTTCGGCGACGCGCCGGACGTCGGGTCCGGTCCCGCCGACCTGCTGCGGATGGGCCGGTTGCCCGAGGCGTGGATCGCCCCGCCCGCTACCCGGGAGCTGCGGGAGTTGGTGCGGCATAACGGGCCAAGCTGGTCGCGGTGCGCAGTCACGCCAAGGCGGAGGTCCACGCGGTGCTGGCCAAGTGCGGCATCCAGGTCCCGATGACCGACCTGCTCGAAATGGCCGGCACGGATCTCCTCGACGGACTGCACCTGCCCCAGCCGTACACGGCGCGGATCGCCTCGCTTCGGCGGCTGATCAACCTGCTGGACTTCGAGATCGACGTGTTCGCCCGGGTGGTCCGGGGCCGA
>DASYTU010000064.1:0-5352 GCA_036001925.1 Actinoplanes sp. | reverse complement strand
CGCGCGCGGCCGAGCCGGCGTACCGCGATGCCGACGATGTCGAGCGGCGCGCCGATCCGGGCCGTCAGGTCGTCGGCCTGCTCGTGCAGCAGCCGGACCACCTCGGAGCCGACCGTGCCGCAACCGAGCAGGGCCAGGCGGACCGCGGGCTTAGCGCTCCCAGAACTCATCCCACATCCAGATTCAGCAGATCGGCCTCGGTCTCCCGCCGGACGATCACGCGTGAGGCACCGTCGCGCACCGCCACCACGGGCGGCCGCGGCACGTGGTTGTAGTTGCTCGCCATACTCCGGCAATACGCGCCGGTCCCGGGCACCGCAAGAAGATCTCCGGGCTGCACGTCGGCGGGCAGGAATTCATCCTTCACGACGATGTCCCCGGATTCACAGTGCTTTCCCACGACGCGGGCCAGCAGCGGCTCGGCGCTGCTGCTCCGCCCTGCCACCGTGGCAGAGTAGGACGCGTCGTAGAGCGCGGTACGGATGTTGTCGCTCATCCCGCCGTCGACGCTCACGTACGTGCGGATGCCATCCACGTCCTTGACCGTCCCCACCTCGTACAGCGTGAAGACCGACGGGCCCACGATGGCCCGGCCCGGCTCGATCGACAGCCGCGGCACCCGCAGGTCGGCCAGCTCGCACTCCGAGTCGACGATCTTGTTGATGCGCTTCGCGAGATCCCCGGGCGTCGACGGGTCGTCCTGCGTGGTGTACGCGATGCCGAAGCCGCCGCCGAGGTCGAGCTCGGGCAGCTCGATGCCGCGCGCGTCGCGGATCTGCGCCTGCAACTCCAGCACCCGGCGCGCCGCCACCTCGAAGCCGCTGGTGTCGAAGATCTGCGAGCCGATATGCGAGTGCAGCCCCTTCAGGTCGAGCACGCCCTCGTCAATGATCTTGGCTGCCGCGACGAACGCAGCACCGCCCGCCAGCGAGAAGCCGAACTTCTGGTCCTCGTGAGCGGTCGCGATGAACTCGTGGGTGTGCGCCTCGACGCCGACCGTGACGCGGAGCAGCACCGAGGGCCGCCTGCCCGTTTCGTTGGCCAGCGACGTCAGTCGGTCGATCTCATCGAAGGAGTCCACGATGATCCGGCCGACGCCGGCCTCCACCGCTCTGGACAACTCGGCAATCGACTTGTTGTTCCCGTGGAAGCCCATCCGCTCGGCCGGGAATCCCGCGGCCAGAGCGACGGCCAACTCGCCGCCGGTGCAGACGTCGAGCAAGAGCCCCTCCTCGTGAATGATCTTCACGACCGCCTTGCACAGGAACGACTTGCCCGCGTAGTAGACATCCGCGCCGGCGAACGCGGCCGCGAAGTCGCGGCAGCGCGCCCGCAGGTCGTCCTCGTCCAGGACGTACGCGGGCGTGCCGTGCTCGGCGGCCAGCGTCCGCACGCTCACGCCGCCGACGGTGAGATCGCCGGTGTCCGCGCGGGTCACGGTCCGCGACCAGAGTTGCGGCACGAGCGCGTTCACATCGTCCGGGGTACGCAGCCAGGCCGGCTCCCGGGTGCCGAGGTCGCCGTGCAACGCACCGGCTTCGTGCGCTCGCATGAGCTACATCCTTTCCGGCGCGGACACCCCGAGCAGACCCAACCCGTTCGCGATCACCGTCCGGGTGGCGTCATTCAGCCACAGCCGCGCCCGCTGCAGGTCGTTGATCGGCTCGTCGCCCACCGGCAGCACCCGGCACTTGTCGTAGAACCGGTGGTAGGCGCCCGCGATCTCCTCCAGGTGTCGGGCCACCCGGTGCGGCTCGCGCAGCTCGGCCGCGCTGGCCACCACGGCCGGGTACTCCCCCAGCGCCTTGAGCAGGTCGTTCTCCTTCTCGTGGCTGAGCAGCTCGGGGTGGAAGTCGTCGGGCTCGCCCCGGGTGAGGCCCACCTCGGCCGCGTTGCGGGACACGTTCGCCGTCCGCGCGGCCACGTACTGCACGTAGTAGACCGGGTTGTCGCGGCTCGCCCGGGTCCACAGGTCGATGTCGATGTCGATCGGCGAGTCGGACGAGTACCGGGCCAGGGCGTACCGGGCCGCGTCCACGCCCAGCGCGTCGACGAAGTCCTCCAGCGTCACCACCGTGCCGGCCCGCTTGCTCATCCGCAGCGGCTCACCATCGCGGACCAGGTTGACCAGCTGACCGATGAGGATCTCGAGGTTCGTGTCCGGGTCGTCACCGAAGCAGGCGGCCATCGCCTTCATCCGCCCGACGTAGCCGTGGTGGTCGGCGCCCAACATGATCACGACACGGTCGAAGCCGCGTTCCCGCTTGTCCAGGTAGTAGGCACAGTCCGCGGCGAAGTACGTCCACTCGCCGTCCGACTTGCGCAGCACCCGGTCCTTGTCGTCGCCGAAGTCGGTCGTGCGCAGCCACACCGCGCCGTCGGCATCGAACACGTGCCCCTGCTCCCGGAGCCGGTCCAGGGCCATCTGCAGCTCGCCGCGGTCGTGCAGCGTCTTCTCGTTGAAGTAGGTGTCGAAGTGCACGCCGAACTCGTCCAGCGACGCCCTGATCTCGGCGAACATCAGCCGGACGCCCTCGACCCGGAAGACCTCGAGCGCCTCGGGCTCGCCGAGCTTCAGCACGTCGGGCGCCGCGGCCAGCACTGCCGTCGCGATCTCGCCGATGTACGCGCCGCCGTACCCGTCCTCGGGCACCGGCTCACCCTTCGCGGTCGCGTACAGGGAACGGGCGAAGCGGTCGATCTGGGAACCGGCGTCGTTGAAGTAGTACTCCGTGCCGACGTCCGCGCCGGAGGCGCGCAGCAGCCGGGCCAGCGCGTCGCCGACCGCGGCCCACCGGACACCGCCGATGTGTACGGGGCCGGTCGGGTTGGCGGAGACGAACTCCAGGTTGATCCGCTGGCCGGCGAGCCGGTCGGTGTGGCCGTACCGATCCCCGGCCACCACGATGTCGAGGGCCAGCGCGCCCGCCGCGGCGGCGTCCAGCCGGATGTTCAAGAAGCCCGGTCCGGCGATCTCCACCGACTTGATGCCCGGCTGTCGCCCCAGTTCCTCGGCCAGTGCCGACGCGAGCTCGCGCGACGGCACGCCGACCTTCCTGGAAAGCTGCAACGCGAGCGTCGACGCGTAGTCGCCGTGCTCGGGGTTTCGGGGTCGCTCCACGGTCGTCGCCTCGGGCAGGGTGGAGACGTCGAGCCCGCGGGCGGCGAACACGGCCCGGGCGGCGGCGAGAACAATGGCGGCGAGGCTGGCGGGAGTCACTGAGCCATGTTATCGGGGGTAGACTTTGCCGCTCGGTGGCCACCCGAGCCCCGCCTTTCCGACTGCGCTTGAATTGACGAGGCACGATGAGTATGAGTACCCCGGGTCCCGAGCGGGTCCCGTCCACCGTCCGGGTCGGCAAGAAGTCGGGCCAAGGCAAGCCGCCCGCCGGGCCGTCCAAGTCGGCAAAGGCGACCGGTGCCCGGCCGGGCGGCGGCAAGGGCGCTGCCGGAAAGGGTCCGAAGGGCCGCAAGCCGATCGCGCCGGTCAAGGTCAGCGGCGGCCGCAACTGGGGCCCGATCGCGGTGGCCGGCGTGGTCATCCTGATCGCGGCCGGCATCATCGGGTACGGCGTTTTCGCGTCTATGAAGGGCAGCGAGTCCTGGCAGGACCAGGCGGCCGGCATCAAGGGCATCGTGAACTACCGAACCCAGAAGAACCCGCAGATCGACGCGCGGGACCACAAGGACGGCCCGCTCACGTACGTGACGAACCCGCCCGTCGGCGGCGCGCACAACCCGCTCTGGCAGAACTGCATGGGTGACATCTACACCGAGCCGATCGCCAACGAGCACGCCGTACACAGCCTCGAGCACGGCGCGGTCTGGGTGACGTACAAGCAGGGCCTCGCGGCCGACCAGGTCGACAAGCTGAAGTCGAAGGTCCAGGGCAAGGACTACATGATGATGAGTCCGGTCGCCGGCCTCGACAAGAACATCTCGCTGCAGGCCTGGGGCTATCAGCTCAAGGTCGACAGCGCCGGCGACAAGCGGATCGACAAGTTCATCAAGGCCCTGCGCCTGAACTCGTCCATGGAGCCCGGCGCGGCTTGCTCCAGCGGCAACACCACCACCGGCCCCGTCCAGGCCGCCGCTGGCGCGGGGAAGTGATGACCCTATCCGCCGATCCGGACGCGGCGGCTCCGGCCGCCCGCGGGGTCAACGGATCCCAGCCGCCGCGCCGGCGCCGGTTCGGCGTCGGTGTGCTGGCCGGCGCCCTGGTCTTCGGCCTGATCGTGGGCCTGGCCGCCGGCCTCTTAGGGCCGCGCCTGCGCACCCCCGGTGACGATTCGCCCGAGGCCGGCTTCCTGCGCGACATGTCGACCCATCACGCCCAGGCGGTCGAGATGTCGATGATCGCGCATGCCAACTCGACCAACCCGGCCGTCGTCAACCTGGCCGGCGACATCGCGCTCACCCAGCACGGCCAGATCAACTACATGCAGGCCTGGCTACGCGACTGGCACCTCAGCCCGACCGGCAGCCAGGCGCCGATGGCCTGGATGCCCGACTCCGCCGGCTCGGTGGTGAACGGCCTGATGCCCGGCATGGCCACGCCCGAAGAGATGGCTGCGCTCCGCAAAGCGACCGGCAAGGACCTCGACATCCAGTACCTGACGCTGATGCGCCAGCACCACCTCGGCGGCATCCACATGGCTCAGGGCATCCTGAAGTTGTCGCACAACGACGACGTGACCTGGCTGGCACAAACCATGGTCACGAGCCAGCAAGGTGAGATCACCCTGATCGACACCATGGTCAAACAGATTCAGGCAAGCTGACCCCGGCGGGCCGCCGAACCGGTTGGTCAGGCTTCGGCGGTGCCTGCTAGGCTTCTCGTCGCTGAGCCCCCGTAGCTCAGGGGATAGAGCGTCGCCCTCCGGAGGCGAAAGCGCAGGTTCGAATCCTGTCGGGGGCACAAGATCTCACCAGGACTTTCGGGCCGCTGACCAGCACAAACGCAATCAGCGACTTCGAACGGTTGTCCGACCGCCTCTGGCCGTTACCGGCCCTCTACGACGATCTGTGCCGAATAGGTGCCGAAGTTCGGCGCATCCCGCCGGCCGCCGTAGCCGGCCTCCATCCGGCGCTGCAGCTCCGCCTCCCCGCCGGCAAGGCACTTCGCGTAGTTGCGCCACAACACCTCCGGCGACTGACCGGCCCACTCGGCAACCTGCGTCGGCGAGATCCCCGCGTTCAGCCACGTGGACACGGCGGCGTGCCGCAGGTCGTAGGGTGTTTCGGCCAGCGGCGAGGCGTACACCTCCGGGTGAACACCGCCGCCCGCGCCTGCCGCCAGATCCGGTTGATCGTCAGCACCGGCAGCTCCGCCTTGTTGCGCTCCCCAACGAA
>DASYTU010000063.1:0-7777 GCA_036001925.1 Actinoplanes sp. | reverse complement strand
ATCCCGCCGCCGTGCCGGAGGATTCCCGGGACGTGCATGCCGAAGCCGGAACCGGCACCCGGGTGCGTGTCCAGGTACCGGGCGGCTGCCGGATCGCGGTGGCAGGCCAGTCGAAGACCACGACCGGCCAGCCGCCGGCGGTACGCCGGGGTCGGTCGCCCCCGGCGACCAGCGCGTCCGCGGCCGGCCCGGCACCGGCTCCCAGCGGTTGCGACGACGACGGCCGGAACCCGGTTCGGCGGCCCGTCGACGGCAGCCCCCCCCCCGGCGGGGACGCCTCGACGGGATCGCGGATCTGGTCCGGGTTGACGGCCACAAAATGGTCGGACCCGGATTGGTTGGATCAGGTGGTAGATCTCGCGGGCGATGAAGCGCTTGAGGCAGCGGATGGCGTCGCGGCCGGCCGTATCGTCGACGACATGGCTATGATCGACCGACTGGCGGGCGCCACCCGGATCGGGCTCGGGCTGGCCGCAGTCGGGCGCCCAGGGTACATCAACCTCGGGCACGACGTGGACCTCCCCGCGGAACGGACGGTCGAGTCTCTGCGCGCACGAGTCCACATTCTCCTTGACCAGGCGTACGCGGCCGGCGTGCGGTACATCGATGTGGCCCGCTCATACGGCCGAGCGGAAGAATTCCTCGCCGACTGGCTGGATGCCCGCCCCGACGTCGATGACGTCGTGGTGGGCAGCAAGTGGGGCTACACCTACACGGCCGGCTGGCGGGTGGACGCGACCGTACACGAGGTCAAAGACCACAGCATCACCACATTCGAGCGGCAGCTCGCCGAGACCAGAACGCTGCTCGGTTGCCGCCTCGACCTCTACCAGGTCCACTCGGTCACCCCGGACAGCACCGCTCTCACCGACGCGACGCTGCACCGCCGTCTCGCCCGCCTCGCCGCCGACGGCGTCGCCATCGGCCTGTCCACCAGCGGCCCCGAACAAGGCACCGCCATTCGGGCCGCACTCGACCTGCGCGTCGAAGGCGCACCGCTCTTCCGAAGTGTGCAGGCCACCTGGAACCTGCTCGAGCCAGCCGCGGGCGCGGCGTTAGCCGAGGCACACCAGGCCGGATGCCTGGTGATCGTCAAGGAGGCCCTCGCCAACGGTCGGCTCGCCGGACGCGAGAGCGGACCCGTCACCGCAGCCCTCACCGAGATCGCCGACGAGCTCGCCACCACGCCCGATGCCGTGGCGCTCGGCGCGGTACTGCGTCAGCCGTGGGTCACCATCGCCCTATCCGGAGCCGCGACCAGCGCACAACTGGCATCCAACCTGCTGGCCGCGACCCTCTCCCTCGGCCCCGACCACCTGGCCCGCCTCACCACCCTCGCCGAGCCAAGCACCCAGTACTGGCAGCACCGATCGCAGCTGGCCTGGACCTAAAAGCGGGACACCGGGTGCGCCAAGCGATCCACCTCGGTCGTACTCATGCTCCACGCGCATCATCCTGGCCAACCCGGGTGCCCCGACTAGCCGACCCGGTACCGCAGGAAGACCACGCCGTTGCCGAACCGGCGCTCGTCCAGCAGTTCCAGCTCAAGGTGGAGACCGGCGGGCAACGCGCGCGTCCCCCCGCCCACCACGACGGGGTTGAGGAAGAGGTGGCACTCGTCCACCAGGCCGTCCGCGAGCGCGTGCGCCGCGAGTCCCGGACCCCCGACGGTGACGTCCCGCCCCGCGCCTTTTTTCAGCCGGCGGACGGCATCCGGGTCGAACTCCCGCTCGAGCCGGGTCCGCACGCTGGAGACCGTGTCCAGCGTCGACGAGTAGACGACCTTGTCGGCCGCCTGCCAGATCCGCGCGTAGTCACGCACGACGGCCGGCTGGTCGTCGCCGGTGGAGGCGGTCTCCCAGTAGACCATCGCCTCGTACATCCGGCGCCCGTAAAGGTAGGTGCCGATCGGCCGTTCCTTGTCGTTGACGAAGGCGTGCACCTCGTCGTCGGGCGTCGCCCAGTCGAAGTCGCCGTTGCTGTCAGCGGTGAAGCCATCGAGCGAGGCGATCGCCGAGTAGATGAGGTTGGCCATTGGAGAATCTTGCCACTGCCCACCGCGTTCAACTACCACAACCACACCGACCGTCTGCATTGCGGCATCGGCCGGCGCACCGGCACCTCGACAACCCGCACGAACGGCACCCGGCAGGTAGCTCATCGCCCGCCGAATGCTGGTCCTCGATCAAGCGCTTCGCAACGGCACGGATAGCAGCACCACGCTCTACGACTCCAGTGTCAGCCGCACCTGACGCGCTAACCACCCCGCCCGTACGATCGCCGGCTGGATTGCTGCTTTGGAGCTGCGGGCGAGATTGGGCACATCACCGTCACCGACGACGATTCGATCCAATGTTGGTGCGGCAAGACTGGCTGCCTGGTCCAGGTGGCCGGGGGCGACGCTCTTGCGCGCGCCGGCGCTTCCGCCGCCGACAGTGGCCGCAGCCCACGGCTCGCGGCCGCGGCCATGGTCATCGACGAGCTGCTGTCCCGTGAACACCTCGGCCAGTGGATCGACAACGGCTCCCCGATCGGACGCGCCGACCTCATCCATGAACCCCGGACCGTCCCTGAACGCCGTCCGGCCGACCCTCGCAGTCGTCAGCACGCACCAGCGGCGAATGGAGCCCGCTGCACCGCTGCTCTGGAGTCGGGGCGATCCTGCGCCCGGAGCCGTGTCGTCAGTTGGGCTTGGATGTGTGACCGCACCGTCTTCCGCCGAGGGCGGCCCTGGACCGCACCGTTCATCGGTTCGTTCCGTTCACCGCCGTACGTGCGGCTGACGTCTGCGCCACCATCGGCGCCCTCGCCGTCGTGCTGGCCCATTACGTGGTTCTGCCCCGAGCACTGAGATCTCGGCACCCGCAGTGCCGGGCTACCCGCCGGCGCAGCGGGTCCGAGGAGGCTCGCAGAGCAAGTAGTCAGCTAAACAGATGCCACCGGCCTGGACTCTGATCAGGGATGGCGAAGCCGCCGTCGAAGGGCACCGGCCCGTAGCGTGCCGTGGTGGGCAGGTCGAGCCTCCAACGCAGCTGCCCGGTAGCCAGGTCGTGACCAAAGATCGCCTGTTCGTCGTCGCGAAGCGGGCGGACATAAGCCACCGTGTCCGTGACCACCACATTGACCAGGCCGGACGGAATGTCGATCGTTCGGTTGTCACGCTGGTCGGGGCCGATAACGTCGATGCGGCCCTCGGACGGCTGCACGATTGCCGGGCGGCCGTTGAAGGAAACGGTCTGCGGCGTGTCCACGAAACGACTGGCGATGTCACGGGTCTGCACGACGGTCCCAGTTCGGGCGTCGACCAGGCGTGCCCTGCCCTCGTACGAGCTTCGCCACAGCACGAAGTCGGAGTTGACCCTGTGCACCGAGGTGGTCGAGGCGAAGCGCCGCGGGACCTGCTGACGCCAAGACACCCTCCCGTCTGTGGCCCGCAGCACCACCAAGCGCTCGTTGAGCTCCGACAGCGCGTAGACCCGGCCGTCGAGCACGCCCAGCAGGCGTACCCCACCTAATTCCTCGTTCGGCCCGAACAGGTCGGGCCCCGCAGACCAGCGCCGCTTGCCCGAACGCACCTGGTAAGCCGACACCGTGCCGCCGTCGCTCCCGTACGCGACGTCGCCCCGCACCAGAAAAGTCTCCGCACGCACCGCCCACCGCCGTCTCCCGTCGGAAACCGAGTGAGCCTCCACCCAGGGCTCGACCGGGTTGGATACGACAGCGACACCCACAGGCGGAACCAACTCGAACCGCTTCGATGCGGAACGCCGCGCGCAGACCGGCCCGACCGTGCCGGTCGAGCCAACCGCACCGACGTACCCATCCCCTGCGCCGCCGCGCACGAGGACATAACCATGCTCGACATCGAGTCCGGTGTCGTCGCCGGCCGGCAGTGCGGGCGACGCCACAGCCTCGAGCGGCACCGTGACCGTCCACTCCACCCGGCCGGTCGCCGCCTCCACCCGCGTCACCGTCCAGCCGTCAACGAGGTACCCGAAGCGAGGATCATCGACGTCCAAGCGGGCCGGTGGCTCGCGCGTCACGACCCCACGTGACCGGGGCACGCCGACAACCGCCCGTACCGCGACGGGCGACGCCTCGACACCGGAGCCCGCCACGCGCAGCTGGGATCCGCTGCACCTCACCGACGCCGGCGAGGGCGCCTGCTCGCCACCGCAGCCCAGTACGACAACCGCTAACGCCAGCACGCCAGCGATCGCCCTCAACCGCCTCAGGTGGGGACGCATACGGCTACTGGCATAGCCGCCCAAGGCGCCTCGCTCCAGTGGATCTACCACGCGGGATTCCTCGCTACATCCGCCTGGCACCGTTCAGCGAACCCTAGCAGCCAGACCACGCCGCACCAGATGCGCCTTTCTTCGATCGAGATCCCGACGGGCTGCATCTGCCTGAGCCGCGCACCGATCTGCCCGACGCGACCAACGGAGACGACTTCGTCAACGAGAAGGGTTTCTTCCACGGTATTGACGAGCAGACGTCCGATGCCGACATCATCATCGAACCAGGCGGCGCAGGGTGTGCCTTCTGATCCCGGTGCGGCGGGTGGGCCCCGGCGATGCTCAGGCTCGCCTGGGATCGGAGCGAGCGGGCCCGGGTACCGGCTGCGGCCTGATTTCGAGCATGCTCTAGATCCGGGCATGGTGGTCATGAGTGCTTCGACGCTGCCGAAAGGCCAGGTCCGGCGAGCGCGGGCGGGCTGTTGGTGGGACGGGGTATCCGATGAAGGTGCTGGTGACTGGCGGGACGAGCGGGCTGGGACTGGCCATGGCCTCCGCCTTGGCCACGGCGGGCGCGAGGGTCGCGCTGACCGGCCGATCCGGCCAGCGGGCAAGCTCGGTCGCCGCCGGACTGCCGGGGGCGGTCGGCATCGAGCTGGACGTGCGAGACGAGGCGTCGGTGGCCCGAGCCGTCGACCAGGCGTGGACGCGGCTGGGCGGCGTCGACATGCTGGTGAACAACGCCGGGATCGGCATGCGCACGGTCAACCCGCGTTTCATGACGCACCCGCAGGGCTTCTGGCAGGTGCCGGTCGGTGGCTTCCGTGCGGTGATCGAGACCAATCTGACCGGCTACTTCCTGGTGGCGCGCGAGGTCACGCCGCGGATGCTGGCCGCCGGCGGCGGCCGCATCGTCAACATCTCGGTGAGCCATTCGACCATGCACCGAGCCGGGTTCGTCCCCTACGGGCCGTCGCGTGCCGGCAGCGAGGCGCTGTCCCGGATCATGGCCGCCGACCTGCGGGACACGGGCGTCACCGTCAACCTGCTGCTGCCTGGGGGCGCGACCGTCACGGGGATGCTGCCGCTGGACGCCGTGCCCGAGGGCCAGGGGTTCCTGGAGCCCGCAGTGATGGGGCCGCCCATCGTCTGGCTGGCGTCCGACGACGCCGCCGGCGTGCACGACGAGCGCATCGTCGCGGTCGAATTCGAGCGCTGGCTGCGCGACAGGAACGGCAGACGGTGAGGCGGCGCTGACGGCACCGCCCCTCGACCGGTCCGGCGTCGTCGCACAAGTCCAGGTTGCGCGCCGGCTGGGAGGTCGCCGCGCACGCCGCCCGAACTGGACGTCCGCCACGCGGACGCCGCCTCGTCCCCAGCCGGACGCCGAAGGCGACGGCGGCGAGGCCGCAGGCCGCTGCCCCGCTGGCTGCGCTCGCCGCGCCGGACCGCGACTTTGACGCAGTGGTCGTCGGCGAGTACGAACGGCCACGGCAACCAACTGCTGGGCCTGCTGCCCGTCCTCGGCCGACACGCCTCCGGTGTGACCGCCCGGACCGAGGCGTCTGCGCCGTGATCGGCCGAGTCCGCCACGCTCGCGCACCACCGACCGCATCAATCCAGGGAGACCAATATGACCACAGTAGACCTTGCTGTCACGCCTGCTTCCGTTGCCATGGCCGTCCCCGACGCGTAGGCGATCGTGTACCTGGCACGCCATCCCAGCAATGCCTACTATCTTGACGCAACCGATCGGTTGCAATAGTGTGAGTAGCAACTGAATGGTTGCTACTCTTTGGAGGCTGTCATGGGATTCCCCGATCGCATCGAACGGACCGTCGAAATCCCCCACCCGCCGGCCAAGGTCTGGGCCGCGCTCACCACGGCCGAGGGTCTGGGCACCTGGTTCGGTGACAAGGGGGCGACCATCGACCTGCGCCCGGGCGGATCGGCGCAGATGACGTGGACCAGCGGCGACAAGGCCGACATGCGCATCGAACGGGTCGAAGAGCCAAGGGTGTTCGGCTTCACGTGGCACATTTACGGCCTGCCCACCGACGATCCGCGCCGCACCTACGTCGAGTTCACGCTCGAACCGGTCGGCGCGGGCACCCGGCTGACCGTGATCGAATCCGGCTTCGCCCAGTTGCCGGACGACGCCTACCGCAAGGCGTACGGCGGCAACACCGAGGGGTGGGCGCACGAGCTGGGCGAGCTGGTCGAATACCTCAATGGATCCTGACACCGAGGCGATCGCCGAACAGGTCTTCATCGCCCTGGCCGACCCAAGCCGGCGCGGCATCCTGGCCGCGCTGGCTTCGGGCGGTCCCGCCACGGCCACCGACCTGGCCGATCGCCTGCCGATCACGCGGCAGGCGATCGCCAAGCACCTGGCGCTGCTGGCCGAGGCGGGCCTGGTGACGGCCGAACCGGGCGAGCGGCGCCGGGTACGGTACCGGCTGCGCTCCGCCCCGATGCAGGTGGCGCAACAGTTTCTGGCCGCGCTGGCCCGTGACTGGAACGGCCGGCTGGACGCGTTGAAGGACCACCTCAGCCGGTAAGCCCAGCCTGCTCCTGCCCGGTTCCCGCTCGGTCAGCAGACGTGACCGGCGGCCGATAACCGTCCCCGGGCGGCAGTCCGTCCGATGCACCGCCGCCCATGTCGCCCGGTCGGCTGCTTCCCTTCCGTTATCAGCCGGCGCCGAGGCAGACGAAGCCCGCCGCCCGGTCGGCAGACACACTATTCGCGAGCGCCGCCGCGGGCGACCGGCCGGCGACGACGGCGCGGTGGAAGGTCACCATGGCCGCCATCGCGGCGTCGTCGGCCACCCGGCTCACACTTGCCACCACCGTGGCCGTACCCGCGACCAGCAGCGCGGACGCCAGGCCGAAGCTCTCGTCGCCGGGCCGCACATCACTCAACCCGAGCTCGCAACTGGACAACACGACCGTCGCCGGCGGCCGGGTGAGGCGCTGCACGTCGTACCCCAGCACCGGCCCGGTGGCCAGTTCGAGCGTCGAGAACAATGCGTTCTCGGCCTGATGTCGCCCGTGCGCCGCGAGATGGGCCACGGAGGCGCCGTCCAGCGCGGCGAGGGTGGCGGCCGGCGTCGCCGCCGTTCCGGTCAGGACGACGGCTGCGGCGTACAGGTCCGCGACGGCGCGTACCTCTTGATCGCCGAGGGCCAGGCCGGGGCCGGACACCACCGTGACCGGGCCCGTTCCCGTTGCCCGCCGGCGCCGGACAGCGGCGAGCCAGGCCGTCGCCGATGGGGCCACCGTGACCGGACGTCCGGCGCAGCCGGGCAGCACCGCCCACGGCGTGGTCATCAGCAGCCCAGTGGGTACCACGACCAGCTCCCGATCACCGATCAACGGCAGCAACGGGTCGAGCACCACGGCTGCCAGCGCCGCCGCGTCGTGCCGGGTAGCGGCCGTGACCGCGTCCGCCAGCCGGCGTGGCATCGCCCGTCCGGCCCGGGTGTCCAGGTCGGCGCGCAGGCGCTGCACGGCATCGTCGGCGTCGCCGCGCTCCCCCA
>DASYTU010000062.1:0-57445 GCA_036001925.1 Actinoplanes sp. | reverse complement strand
CGGCGGCCGCGTCCACGGCGGCGAAGTCGGCCACGTCCACCTCGATCGGAAGCGGCTTGCCGCCGGCCCGCCGGACGTCCTCGGCCGCGCCGTGCAGCCCTTCCTCGCCACGGGCCAGCAGCGCCACGGCGTCGCCGCGCTCGGCGAGCTTGCGGACCACTGCCCGGCCGACGCCCCCACTCGCGCCGGTGACCACGGAGATTCTCGTCATGACGTCTTCCTTCACCGGAGACGGGGGCGGGAAAACCTTGCGGCGGACGTTCGAGGGAGACGGGGGCGGGAAACCTCGCGCGGCGGACGTTCGAAACGGGTACGCCGCAGCCATGGCGTCTTCGGGCCTGATCCGGTTTCCTTACCGCATGGCAACCATCGAGCAGCTCGCAGACGCCCTGAACCGCACAGGCCGGCTCGTCGCGGGCATCCGCGACGACCAGTGGGGTAAGCCCACCCCGTGCTCCGAGTGGGACGTCCGGGCGCTGGTCAATCACGTCGTCAACGGCACCACCGCGGCCGCCTCGGCGTTGGGCGCCGAGACTCATCCCACGGCGGAGTACGACGAGGCGGCTTCGATGCTCCTGTCCGCGTTCGGGCAGCCGGGAGCGCTGGATCGCATCGTCACCATTCCGTTCGGCACGGTGCCCGGCGCGGTCGCGCTGCACGTCCGGCTCACCGAGCTGCTTGTGCACGGCTGGGACATCGCCCAGGCTACGAGCCAGCGGACCGACTTTCCGGAGGAACTGGCGGAGGAGGAACTGGCGTTCAGCAAGGCGGCGCTGGAGGCCGTACCCCCTGGTCGTAGCCCATTTGCCGCACCGCAACCGGTGCCGGAGGGTGCGCCCGCGCTCGATCGTCTGGTCGCGGTCCTGGGTCGCGAAGTGAAATAGCCTATGAGGTTTTACCTCTTTCGGTACGCGCTCGCGCCCGAACGGCTGATTTCGTGGAGGTTTCGCGCGCCGAGACTGTCCGCGTGACGAATCGGACAGTTTCCCTCGCATGTGTGATAGCCGCCGTGGCGCTGCTGCTCGCCGGGTGTCGCGACTCGGCGGTCGAGCCGGCCCCGGCCGCCCCGGCCGCCGCCGTCGAGCCGTCCGGCTCGCCGGAACAAGACGCCGGCCCATCGCCGGCGCCGTCACTGCGGGTCGACGCGCCGCCCAAAGTGGAGACGCGGACCGTCACCGAGACCAAGGCGATCGCGTATTCCACCCGGACCGTGAAGGACAGCGCGCTCCTCGCGGGCACGACCAGGGTGCGGACGAAGGGGGTCGCCGGCGTCCGGACGTTGACCTACGAGGTGACCTTGACCGACGGTCGGCAGACGGCGAAGAAACTGATCACGTCGGTCGTGACCAGGAAGCCGGTCACCAAGGTAGTGGCGGTCGGTACCAGGAAACCGAGGCCGCCGGCCGGGTCCGGCTGCGACCCGAACTACAGCGGCGCGTGCGTGCCGATCGCGAGCGACGTCGACTGCGCGGGCGGCAGCGGCAACGGTCCGGCGTACGTGCAGGGTCCGGTCAAGGTCGTCGGCACCGACATCTACGACCTGGACCGCGACGGGGACGGCATAGGCTGCGACAACTGACCGAGCCTCGGGCGAGTATCGTCCGCTAAATCACCCTGTACGAAGGACGAGCACTCACCCTCGGGCAGCCACGATGGGCTGGGACGAAGGCAGGGGGCGCGATGGACGAGAGAGCAGTCGCGGCGGCCGTCGCGGAGCAGGCCGGCCTGGCCAAAGAGGAGGCCGCGGACCTCATCCGGGCCACGCTGGAGGCGTTGGGCAAGCAGCTCAGCGGCGGCGAGGTCCGCGAGCTCGCGGTCGACCTGCCGGAGGGGCTGGCCAGCCACCTGCCCCAGCGCAAGGGCGGGGCGCGTCCGGTGCCGTTGAGCGATTTCGTCCGGCAGCTCAGTCAGCGGACCGGCCTCAAGGAAGATGAGGTGACCCGCGGCGTCCGGGCGTTCCTCACCACGCTCGGGCGGGAGCCGGGCAGCACGCACCTGCAGCACGCGCTGTCCCAGCTGCCCGCCGAGTACCGCCAGCTGGCCACGACGACAGCCTGACGTCCGGCAAAGATCGAGAGGGTCAAGCCCAGAGCGAGAACGCGACCGCGGCGACCACATAGAGGCCGATCGCGGCCCACACCACTCGGACTCGCCGGCGCTCCGCCCAACGGAGCCGGGCCAGCACGGCCGCCAGCAACGGCAGGACCAGGACCGCGTGCATGGTGGCACCGTGCAGCGGCTTCAGTTGCGCCCCGGCTGCGTACGCGCCCTGCTGGTCGCCGCCGAACACCCGGGTCATGCCGATCACGATCATCACAGCGCCGCTGAGCATGGCCACGTCCAGGATCACCAGGCCGGCCCGGATCGCCAGCCGCATGCTGGCCGCCGTTTCCGGCTGCCGGCGAAACGCCATCACGGTCAACACCACGATGACCCCGACCAGCACGGCACCACCGGCGGCCAGCGTCCGCGCGATCACCCCGTCGAGCGGCGTCGACAGGTTGAAGTGCGAAGGAGTACGCCGCCATGCCTGCACGGTGATCAGCGCGACCTCCAGCACGCAGGCCGCCGCGAACGCGCCGAGCAACCAGGCCCGGACGCGCACGTACGACGTGAGCCAGGTGATCGTGGCGAGCGTGAGCCCGAACGACAGGCCGAACGTCATCGGCTTGCGCCACGACACGGGGCCGTACCAGCTGCCGTGCGTGGCGAGCAGGATGCCGAGGTGGATCAGACCGCTCGCCACGAGCAGCGCGGAGACGAGGTAGCTGACGCGCCGTACCGTCATGCGGCCCGGCGCTCCCGGGGTGCGCCGGCGGCCGCCGCGACCAGCGCGACCACCAGCGCGAGGAGCTGCACGACCGTCCCCCAGAGGCGGCCGCCGCCGGCGCCGAGGTTGTCTGCGGTGTTCGGTGCGATGGCGCCGCCGACAAGGAGAGACAGCGACGCGGCGGTCGGGATCAGCAGCGCCCACCACTGCCGCCACCACACGCAGACGGCCGCCGCGACCAGCAGGATGATCGCGCCGGGCGGCACGGTGGGGTAATCGGCGCCGGCGAGGATCTGGATGCCGATCCCGGCGGCGGCCGCGACGAGAGCGACGGCGGCGGTCATGCGTTGTGCGTTCATACCCCGAGGCTGCCGAGCATCGCGGCGATCGCCGTCCGCCGAGGGGCGGCACCGGCCCTACGCAAATCTGCGTACGGTCCCGGCCCGCGCCTCCGGTCGTTGTCTGATCTGATGGGCTCGTGGACGAGGCGACGCTGCTGGCCAGCGCGCGGGCCGGGGACGACGACGCGTTCGGGCGGCTGGTGGAGCCCCACCGCCGCGAGCTGCAGGCACACTGCTACCGGATGCTCGGCTCGTTGCACGACGCCGAGGACGCGCTGCAAGAGTCGCTCGTGCGCGCCTGGACGGGACTCGGCACGTTCGACGGGCGCGGCCCGATCCGGCCGTGGCTCTACCGGATCGCCACCAACCGGTGCCTGACGCTGCTCGACAGGCGCGCCCGGCGGGAGCTGCCCGCCGATCTCCGCCCGGGCGCTCCGCTTGCCGAGGTCGCCTGGCTGGAGCCGTATCCGGACCGCTTCCTCGGCCCCGAGGCCGGTGTGGAGCAACGCGAACGCGTCGAGCTCGCGTTCGTCGCCGCGCTGCAACACCTCTCCGCGCGGCAGCGGGCCGCCCTCGTGCTGCGCGAGGTGCTCGGCTTCTCCGCCGCCGAGGTCGCGGACCTGCTCGGCGCGTCCGTGGCTGCGGTCAACAGCGGCCTGCAGCGCGCCCGCAGGGTTCTCGCGGAGCGGACGCCCGTCGTGAGCCAGCAGGCGACGCTGCGCGCGCTCGGCGACGACACGGTCAAAGAGCTGGCCGACCGGTACGCCGCCGCGTGGCACGCCGCCGATGTGGACGCCCTCGTGGCGATGCTGGCGAAGGACGCGACGTACTCGATGCCGCCGCGGGTCGAGTGGTACCGCGGCCGCGACGAGATCCGGGCGTTCCTACTGCGCGGCCCGATGCCGTACCGCTGGCGGTTCCTGCCGTGCCGGGCGAACGGGCAGCTCGCCTTCGGCACGTACGTGTGGATGGACGATCAGGGTGCCTACTCCTTCGCCGCGCTGGACGTCGTCGCCGTCGACGATCGGCAGATCAGCGACGTCGTGTCGTTCCTCTCCCGCGATCTGTGGAAGGAATTCGGGCTGCCGGCGCGCCTGGAGCGATGAGTTCGCCGCGCGCGCCGGGTTGTGCATGGTGACGGAGCCAAACGAGGGGAGTCGACCATGTTGCTCGACGGCCGGAACACGATCATCTACGGCGGAGGTGGCGCGATCGGCGGCGCCATCGCTCGGGCGTTCGCCCGCGAGGGGGCGCGGGTCTTCCTCGCCGGGCGGACCCGGGCCACCCTGGACGAGGTCGCGGAGGACATCCGCAAGAACGGCGGCCGCGCCGAAGCGGCGGTGCTGGACGCGCTCGACGAGAGTGCGGTCGACGCGCACGCCGACACCGTCGCCCGCGACGGCGGCAGCATCGACGTCTCGGTGAACGTCATCGCCGACAACGACGTGCAGGGCACCCCGATGGTGGACATGCCAGTCGACGACTACCTGAGCCCGGTCGTCACGTCCGTACGGTCGAAGTTCCTGACGTCGCGGGCGGCGGCCCGGCACATGAAGCGGCAGCGTTCGGGCGTGATCCTGGCGTTCGGCGGCGAGGGCGACCCGCTCGCGCATCGCCGGTACCAGCTCGGTGGCCTGGTGACCGGCTTCGCCGCGATCGAGGCCATGCGCCGGCAGCTGGCCGTCGAGCTGGGGGAGTACGGCATCCGTGTCATCACGCTCCGCACCGGTGGCGTGCCCGAGGCGATTCCGGAGGGCGATTTCCGGCAGCGGATCGAGGCCGACCTCACGAAGCAGACGCTGCTCGGGCGTACGGCCACGCTGGAGGACGTGGGCAATGTCGCGGTGTTCGCCGCGTCCGACATGGCCCGCACGATCACCGGCGCGGCCATCAACATGACTTGCGGCGCGGTCCTCGACTGATGCGTGCGCGGAGGTTCGAGCTAGGGGATGCCGGCCTTTTGCAGCACCGCCGCGACCTCGGGCACATCCAGGTCGCCCTTTGCGACGCCCATCACGAGGTGGTATGCGTCCTCGTTGCTCATGTCCGGCTGGTGGCCGCAGTCCAGGCCACAAAAGACCCAGGTGGCCGCCAGCGCGAGCCGCTTGTTGCCGTCCCGCAACGGATGGTTCATCGCGATCGACACCAGCAGCGCTGCGGCCTTCTCGGCGAGGGTGGGGTACGGGCTGTGTCCGAACACCTCCGTCTGCGGCCGGTACGCCGACATGGACAACAAGCCGACGTCACGGATCACGACCGGCTGCGGATCGAGCACGGCCGCCGCGATGTCGGCCAGATCCCCCTCGTCGAGGTAGATCACGCGCCCTCGCCGAGCCGTCGCAGCGCTTCCGCGAAGTTGGTTTTGACCAAGGTGACCTCGCGCTCGATCATCGCCTTCTTGGTGTGCCGGGCCAGGTACTCCTCGGCGGCCTTGACCAGCAACACCTGCACGCTTGTCTTCTCGGCGGCGGCCTGCTCGCGGAGGCGCTCCGCCAACTCCTCGGAGGGTCGGAAGTTCATCGCCATGGCCTCATGGTACCGCATCGGTACCACACCCGCCCGGACTATGCCGCGATGGCGTCCAGGACCTTGATGGCCTCGTCGTCCAGGCGGATGTCACCGGCCGCCAGGTTGTCCCGCAGGTGCGCGACCGAGGACGTACCCGGGATGAGCAGCGTGTTCGGGCTCAGATGCAGGATCCAGGCCAGCGCGACCTGGGCCGGAGACACCTCCAACCGCTGTGCGGTCGCCGTCACGTCCGGATGACTCAGCACGCGGTTCACGCCGCCGAACGCCGAGCCCAACGGGAAGAACGGCACGAACGCGATCCCCAGCTCCTCGCACTCGCGCAGCACCGGCATCGACGACCGCTCGACCAGGTTCAGCGGGTTCTGCACGCAGACGATCTCCGTACGCTGCACCGCGTGCACCAGTTGTTTCCGAGAGGCGTTGCTGAGCCCGATCCCGGCGATGTGGCCCTCGTCGCGCAGGGCGATCATCGCGTCGAGCTGTTCGTCGAACGCCGTTTCGTCGCCGGTCAGCCGCAGGTTCACGGCGTCGAGCCGGTCCACCCCGAGCGAGCGCAGATTGTCGAGCACGCCTCGGCGCAGCTGGTCGGGAGCGAGAGCGGGAGTCCAACGTCCGTCGTGGTCGCGCGCCGCGCCGACTTTGCTCACCAGGGCCAAGTCCGCCGGGTACGGGTACAACGCCTCCCGGATCAGCTCGTTCACGATGTCCGGCCCGTAGTACTGCGCCGTGTCGATATGGTTCACGCCCGCCTCGATGGCGCCGCGCAGGACGGCCAGCGCCGCGGAACGGTCCCGGGGCGGCCCGAACACGCCCGGCCCCGCCAGCTGCATCGCGCCGAATCCAATGCGCTTCACGTTCCGGGCGCCCAAGGGAAAGCTGTCACCAGTCACGCAATCCACCCTACGGTGAGCGCGGCGAGCGTCGAGGCGATGAACTCCGGCTTGTGCCGCAGCGTGGCCCGCCCGACGGTCAGCTCGGTCCGGACGATGTCCGGATCACCGGTCGAGACCGCGCTGGGCCACAGCCACAATCCGGTCTCCGAGGTGATGCGCTTCGCGTTCTCCTTGTATCGCGATGCCGGTACGGACAGCAGCAGATGCAGCATCGGCGTCTGCGGCGGATCGGGCACCACGCGCACCGAAGGGATGTCCTCCAGGGCGGCGGCGATGGCACGGGCGTGATCTCGGCGCGCCGGCATCTCCGCCAGCGCGCCGGGCAGCAGGTTGAGCGCCGAGGCGGCGGCGGGCCACAGTGCGAACAGCGTCCCGCCCATCCGCCCCCGCCACTCGCGCACCTGCGCGACGTCGTTCTCGGAGCCGGCCACGCAACAGCCCGGCAGCGCGCCGATGCCTTTGTAGAACGACACGTACACGGTGTCGAACAGCGCGGCGACCTCGGCCGGCGACCGCTCGTAGCCGGCGGCCGCCTCCCACAGCCGGGCGCCGTCGAGGTGCACCGCCGCGCCGCGGTCGCGCGCCCAGGCGACCTGTGCGGTCAGGTCATCCCAATCGGGGATCTGCCCGCCCAGGTCGCGCTGCGGCAATTCCCAGACCACCGCCGCGGCGGGCTCCGCCACGCTGGTGAGATCGTCGAGCGTCAGCAGGCGCTCGAGTTCGCCGACGGAGCGGCCAACGAGGCCGTGCAACCGCGCGTACGCCCCGCCTTCATGCTGCTCGAGGTGGCAGTAGGGGTGCCAGAGCACGGTGCGCCGGCCGCGATCGTCCGCGTGTACGCGCAACGTCGCGGCCTGCGCCATGGTGCCGCTCGGCAGGAAGACCGCGGCCGGCTTGCCGAGGACCTCCGCGATGTACCGTTCCAGCGCGGCGACGACGCCGCCGTCGCCGTACAGGTCCGGGTCTACGTCCGGGCCGATGGAGGCGAGGAGCTCGGGCGGCCGCCCCAGCCCGTTGCCGAGGAACGAATCCGTACAGGCGGCGCGCCGGGCCCTGATCTCGTCATCCATCGAGCCAGTGTGCGGCCCGAGCGGTCAGTGGCGCACCGGCATAAGGATGGAGAACCGGTGCGCGTCGTCGGGTACCCGTACCGCCAGGGGTTTGATCGGTCCGTCCAGCTCGAGCACCAGCTGCCCGGCGCCGCCGGCGTCGAGAGCCTGCAGCAGATACTCGCGGTTGACGGCGACGTGCGCGTCCGCGTCGGCCGTCCACTCGGCCTCCGCGGCCACGCGCAGCGTGCCCGCGGGGTTTACGGTCAAGATCGAGACCGGGTACGAGGTCCCGTCATGCTCCCGCCACGCCGCCGGTCCGGTCGCTACCGCCTCGCGCAGCGCCGCCGAATCGACGGTGACGCGTCCGCCGCGCGGCGCCCGGCCGTGGTCCGGGAACTCGGTGTGGATCAGCCGTCGATGGTCCGGGAACTCCGCGTCGATCGGCGTGCCGTCGATGCGCTGCCCGGCCGTGTCGAGCGCGACCCGCTCGGCGTCGAGCGTGACGATGACCGGCTCGTCGCCGGTCAGCAAACGGCGGGCCGCGTCCACGAGCGGCAGCGGGGCGAGGACGCGGGCCGGTGGTCCATCGACGGTGGCCGCCGCCCGGGCCACCGCGAGCCGGTACCGGTCGGTGGTCACCAGCGTGAGCGAGTCGCTCTCCGTCTCCACCAGCACACCGCCGAGCATCGGTAGGTCCGGATCGGTGCTGGCGGCGAACCGTACGGCGTCCATGGCGGCGGCGAGCGCGGCGGCGGGCAGAGTTGCGCGGGTCATGGTTCTCTCCTCGTGGTCGAGCAGGGCATGGATGCGGGAGAGCTCGCGTCGGGCGTCCGCGAGGCCGTCCTCCAGGCGGCGGAGGTGCTGATCCAGCAACCGCCGTACCGAAGAAGGGTCTTGCGCGGCGCGGGTGATGTCCGCGAGCGGCATCCCCACCCGGCGCAGGCCCGCGATCAGGCGGGCGGTACGGATCTGATCGTCGGCGTACCGGCGATAGCCGGTCGCCGGATCGACCGCCGCGGGAACGAGCACGCCCGCCCCGTCGTAGAACCGCAAGGCGCTGATGCTCAGGCCGCTGGCTCGAGCCATGTCGCCGATGCCGCGCATGTCGCTCTCCACACCTCGGAACCCTGGTGCCTCGACCTGCTCGAGGGTCAAGCGCTGTGACTGTAGACCCGATGGATCTAGGCTGAGCCGATGCGGACTCAGGACCTCGTGCTGCTGCGCCGGGCACGCGACCGGATGGATCGCGAGTACGCGCTGCCGCTGGACGTGCCGTCGCTGGCCCGATCCGCGTACATGTCTCCGAGCCACTTCTCCCGGCAGTTCCGCGTGGCCTACGGCGAGTCGCCGTACGCCTACCTGATGACGCGGCGCATCGAGCGGGCCAAAGCGCTGCTGCGCCGCGGCGACGTGAGCGTCACGGAGGCGTGCATGCGGGTCGGCTGTACCTCGCTGGGGTCCTTCAGCGCCAGCTTCACGTCGCTGGTCGGCGTTTCGCCCTCGGAGTATCGAGCCCGCTCGCACGCTACCGCCGCGGCCGTCCCGGGCTGCTTCGCCCGGATTCTCGGCCAACCGAGCAGGATTCGAGAAGCCCGGACGGCCGACGCTCCCTAGGTTGATCGGTATGACGCTTACCTTCTCGCACTGCTTCCTGTTCGTGCACGACTACGACGAAGCGCTTGCCTTCTATCGCGACGTCCTCGGCCTCGAGGTTCACACCGACGTCACGTTCGACGAGAACCGCTGGCTCACTCTCAACACGCCCGGCCAGCCCCAGATCCAGATCGGGCTGGAGATCCCCGGCTACGTACCGCACACGTCCGCGGCGGACCGGCAGGCGACCGCGGACCTGCTGGCCAAGGGCCTCATGCCGGGCATCATCTTCCGCACGGACGACTGCGACAACACGTTCGAGAAGGTACGGGCATCCGGCGCCGACGTGGTCCAGGAGCCGATCGACCAGTCGTACGGGGTGCGGGACTGCGCGTTCCGCGACCCCTCCGGCAACATGGTCCGCTTCTCCCAGTTACTGGCGTCCTAGTCGTCGTCGCTGACGGGCGTCGACCGGCACGCGCGCCGGCCAGGTCCAGGTCAGCGGCCGATCATGGGCCAACAATCAGCATGGCGGCGACGCCGAGCATGACGATCGCGATCAGCCCGTCCAACATCCGCCAGGCGACGGGACGTGCCAGCGCGGGCGCGAGCCGGTGCGCTCCCGCGCCGAGGGCGGTGAACCAGGCCGCGCTCGCGGCCGCCGCACCGATGCCGAACAGCCATCGGTGCGGATGCTGCTGCGCGACCGACCCGAGTAGCAGGACCGTGTCCAGGTAGACGTGCGGATTGAGGTACGTCAGCGCGAGGCAGGTGAGCAGCGTCGCGCGCAGCGTGGCCGGGGCGCTATCGGCCGGCTTGAGCGCGCCGGGCCGTACGGCCCGCTTCGCGGCCAACGCGGCGTAGCCGAGCAGGAATGCGGCACCCACCCAGCGGATCGCGGTCACCGCTTCCGGCCGCGCGGTCACCACCGCGCCGAGTCCGCCGATGCCGGCCGCGATCAGCAGAAGGTCCGAGACGGCGCAGGTGACGACCACCAGGAGCACGTGCTCCCGCCGCAGTCCCTGCCGCAGCACGAACGCGTTCTGCGCCCCGATGGCGACGATGAGTACGGCGGACGCGGCGAACCCGGCGAGGGCGGAGGTGAGCATGCTCTCGACGTTAGGGTTGTGCCGTCGTACATTCCAGCTAAGGATTCTTCAGTAAGATTAGGAACTCTTATGGACGCGATCCAGCTCGCGACCTTCCAGGCCGTGGTCGAGGAGGGCAGCTTCGAGGCGGCGGCGCGGGCGCTGCACGTGACGCCGTCCGCGGTGAGCCAGCGGATCAAGGCGCTCGAGCAGTCGGTCGGCCAGGTGCTGGTCCGCCGGGCGAAGCCGTCCGAGCCCACCGAGGCCGGAAAGGCGCTGGTCCGGTTCGCCGGTCAGGTGGCGCTGCTGGAACGCGAGGCGCTCGACGCAGCGGCGGGCGGCATCCGTACCCGGATCTCGGTGGTCGTCAACGCCGACTCCCTGCACACGTGGTTCCTGCCCGCGCTCGCCCGGCTGCCCGCGTCGCTGGGCCTCACATTCGACCTGCACCAGGACGATCAGGACTACACCGCGGAACTGCTGCGGGCCGGCACCGCCATGGCCGCGGTGACCGCCCAGCACGTGGCGGTCCAGGGCTGCCGGGTCGAGAAGCTAGGTGCGATGCGTTACCTGGCGGTCGCGGCGCCGTCGCTGATGTTCCAGGACTTCGCCACCGCGCCGATGATCGTCCTGAACCGCAAGGACCAGTTGCAGCACCGCTTCCTGGCCTCGTTGAGCCGCCGCCATCTCGACCCGCCGATCCATTACGTCCCGGCGGCGGCCGCGTTCGTCGAGGCCATCCGGCTCGGTCTGGGCTGGGGGATGGTGCCGGAGCAGATCGCCCGCGACGACATCGACGCCGGCCGACTCGTTGACCTGACGCCGGGTCGCCACCTGGACGTCCCGCTCTACTGGCAGTACTGGCGCATGGAGTCGACGGTGCTCACCGCGCTGACCGCGGCGGTGCGGGACGCGGCAGGTGCGGTGTTGCGCTGACCCGAAGGAGGTTCACCCTTGCCGACGCTGTGATGAGATACCGGTTGGCGGCGTTCTTCCAGCCCGTCGAGGTCAGGATCGTGCCCGCCGTCACGGCACTCCGGGTCTTGCCATCGATCACCGTGCCGTCCGCGCCCTTGCCGAGTCGTACCCGGACCGGCACACCGGCCTGCAAGTCGAGTTCGCTCGTGCCGCCGGACAACGTAACCCGGATCGTGCCCTTCGGGGTGGGCAGTCGCAGTACGACTCGGGCCGCGCCGGTCAGCTCGACGCCGGCCAGCCGGCCGCCGCTCATGTCGACGTCCTGCTCGGCGGTCCATCCGCTGAGCCGTAGCGTCCATCTCACCCGCGAGTTCAGCTGGATGTCGGCCCCGACGCGACCCGGTGCCCCGGTTTGCACGAGCTCGAGTCGCGGCCCGTCGTCGCGGCTCGCCACCCTCGGGACCGCGCTGCCGTCCAGCGTGGTGACATCGAACAGCCGATCACCCAGATCCACGCTGCGGACGGTGAGAAGGGCCGCATCCCCGGCGACCTCGAGCACCCGGTCACGCGTGGCGCCGAGAGGTGCGGACGCCCGCGTGCCTTGCGACGGGAGCGGGCTCTCCGCCGGCGTGCGGTAACCGGCGCTGACCGGCTCGGTGCGCGCCGCGGCGTACACCGAACTGTCCTCGTAGGCGACCGTCTGGCCGAGGATGACGCCGGCGGTGAGCGAGACCATGACGGCGGTGAACACCAGAAGGCCGCGGCTACGGCGCGGCTCGGGCTCGTAGACGACGACGGTGCGTTCCGGCACCGCCGCGATGTCCTGGGTTCGCGGCTCCGTTACGGGCGCCCGCTCCTCGTCCGGCGGCGTCTCGGGGCCAGTCCGGGACAGAAGTCCCAGGAAGCTCGCACCGTGGTCCTCGCGCGCCGCGAGAGAGATGGTCCTGACGTCGTCCATAGCTCGCGCCACCTCCGCTAGCCGGCCCTGTGCCCGGCTCCAGGCAGAGATACGGACGGCAGGTCGGGATGGATCGACGTCGATCGGTCCAATACCGGGAGGCGGATCAGTCGTTGGCGTGCAGGGCCGCGTTCAGTTCGATGCCGGTGCCCCGGCGCGGCCGTGCCTCCAGCGCCCCGGTCACCGAGTTGCGCCAGAACAGCAGGCCGTTCACGCCGGAAAGCTCGCGGGCCTTGACCACCCGGCCATCCGGGAGGGTGATCTTGGAGGCCGCGGTGATGTAGGTGCCCGCCTCGATCACGCAGTCGTCGCCCAGCGAGATGCCGATGCCGGCGTTCGCGCCCAGCAGGCTCCGTTCGCCGATGCTGACCTTCTCCTTGCCGCCGCCGGACAGCGTGCCCATGATCGAGCTGCCGCCGCCGATGTCCGAGCCATCGCCCACCACGACGCCCTGCACGATGCGGCCCTCGACCATCGACGTGCCCAGCGTGCCGGCGTTGTAGTTGACGAAGCCCTCGTGCATCACCGTCGTGCCGGCGGCCAGGTGGGCGCCGAGCCGGACCCGGTCCGCGTCGGCGATGCGCACGCCGGCCGGAACGACGTAGTCGGTCATCCGCGGGAACTTGTCCACGCCGTACACGGACAGGTGTCGGCCGGCCGCACGTTCGAGGAAGCGCAGCTCGTCGACCCGGTCCGGCGGGCACGGTCCGGCGGACGTCCACGCCACGTTCGCCAACATCCCGAAGATGCCGTCGAGGTTCGGCTCGTTGGGTCGCACCAGCCGGTGCGACAGCAGATGCAATCTCAGGTACGCGTCGGCCGCGTCCTTGATCGGGTCCGCGAGCGAGCCGATCACCGTACGGGTCTCGACGGTCGACAGGCCGGGCAACGACTTCGGGCCGACCAGTCCGGCCGGCAGGATCGGTGGCTCGGCGGGTTCTTCGCCCAGGCCTAGGAACCCGGCCGGATACCAGGTGTCCAGCACCTGCCCCTCGGCGGTGACGGTCGCCAGGCCGACGCCCCAGGCGGGCGATGTCGAGATTGCGGTGTCCACGCACCGAACCCTACTAAAAGCGGGTCAGCGGCCGAGGCGCGGAATCGCTATCGTCTCCGCTCGTGAAACGGGCACTGTGGGCGATAGCCGCCTTCGTCGTACTTGTGGCCGCCGTGTGGGGCGGCGTCGCGTGGCGGCACCACGCGACGTTCGGCACGATCGCCGGCGAGGACCGCACCACGCTGACCGTGGACCGTGGCGACCGGATCTCGCTCGCCGTCCCGGATCGCGGCTCGTCGGTCGGTGACAGCTGGTCGGCCCAGGTGAGCCCGGACGGCGTGCTGAGCCCGGTCGACAACCGCAAGGTCATGGGCAACATCGTCGACCGGATCTTCGGACCACAGATCGGCGGCGGCGGCGGTACGCGGTACTTCGTCTACGACGCCGACCACGCCGGCACCGCCGCCGTCACGCTCTCGAACTGCTTTCAGGGTTGTGACCATCCCACCAAGTCGGCGGAATCCCGAAGCGTCACCTGGACCATCACGGTCCGTTGAGCCGGACGGCTCGCCGGGCCTCGAGCGCCGTCGCGACGGCGTCGAGCCACCGGGCGAACGCGTCGCTCCGCTCGCCCGCGGCCTCCATCCAGGGCCGTACCAGCGCGGACCCCTCCGCCGTGGGCAACGGCTCCGGCAGCCGTACGGCATAGGGTAGGCCGCCGCGGCGCACGACCTCGGCGAGAAACGTCAGCGACCTCGGCTGCACCCCGATCCGGTCCGCCCGGATCGCGGCCGCGACCGCGGCCTCTGCCGTGTGCCGGCCGTCGACGAGAGCGGCGGCGATGTCGATCGCCAGCAACTGCTCATCGGTCCGTACGGTCCGCGGGCTCAGAGCTGATGATTCGCTCGCGCCAACTCCCTCGCTCTGAGCTGATGATTCGCTCGGTCGTGCGGCGCCGAAGGACGACGTCTTCCCTCCGCTTCGCTCCGGTCCAGACGCCGCCGCGCCAACTCCCTCGCTCATGCGGCCACCCCCTGCGGCAGGCGGACGCTCGTCGGCGTACTGGGAATGTCCGGGTCGATGCCGTCGACATGGCCGGCCACGAACTCGTCCTCGGTCACCCAGTACGTGTAGCCCCACGGATTGTAGATCTGCAGCCGATCGCCACTGTGGCCGATGACCAGCATCTGATGACCCTCCGAGCCCTCCCTGGTGACGATCGGAACGGGATAGCCGTCGTCGACCGCGCGCTCCACCGCCCGCATCGTGGTCTCCCGGGACCGCTCGTCCTTCATCTCTACGCTGTCGTACCGGGTGCCGGTGTGTGGGGCGATCTCCTCGTTCGCGATGGTTTTCGACTGCCCATCGGTCATCCCGTCGGCGTGCCAGAGGTCCTGCCACCAGTTGCGGCCGCCGTCGTAGACGCGGACCTGCTCGTCGCGGAGCCGGTGCGCGAAGGCGTCCGGATTGTCGAAGGCGGGATCATCGGGATGGCCCCCGGTCGTGAGTTGCAGCGCATAGAGCGGGTCGACCTCCGCGCGTGCCGCCACGGTCGATGACGCCACGCAGGTCGGGTGGTTTCCTTGCGTCCACAGCTCGGCATCGAACGCGTTGAAGGTCTTTCCGTCCGAGTACCCTCCGTCCATGGCTAGCGGGCTGAGGTGCTGGTCGAGCCAGGCGGGGTCGGCGCCGTGTGCGGCGATCATGGCGTTGAACCGGGCGATGTCGTCGACGGAGTAGCCGGCCGCCAGCGCCTTCAGCAGATAGGCACGCTGCTCCGGGGACGCGGCCGCGGCGAGCAACTCGGTCATCCGCCGCCGGTCGGCGTCCTTCATCCGGTTGAGCGCCGCCGCAGCCCGGTCGTCCATCGCCGCCGTCAACACCGCCTCGTGGGCGTTGTTGATGTTCATTCCGGCCTCGGCGATCACCAACTCGTCCACGGCCGACAACGGCGATCCGCTGAGTCGGCCGGCACGCGCCTGCGATGCCATGTCGTGCGCGAACGCGGTGAAGTCCTCCGCCGCATGCCGCATACCGATGTGGGAAGCGACCCGGCCGTCGATCGCGTACATGCCGCGGGCGTGCGCGTCACGCATCTCCGCGCCGTCGTAGGTCAGCGGATTCGGCGCGAAACCCATCATGGTCAGCTCGCGAGCCCGCGCCGCGACGTCGCGAAGCTCGTCGGCGCCGCCGGCATCGCGGCCGAGGTTGGCCTCGAGGACGCCGGCGTGGTCCTGTAGCCGGTTGCCCAGGATGCGGAACACGTCCAAGGCCCGGCACAGGTCGTGCATCAACGCGCGCAAGGCGTCGTTCGCGGAGACCTTCGTGTCGCCGGTCCAGACGCCGTCGATGCCGCGTTCCTGCATGTCGTAGATGATGTGGTAGGCCTGCTGCGCGGTCAGCCACACCGTCTCCGAGTAATGCTTCGCGATGTGGCGCAAGGTCTCGGGATTCCCGCGGAAGCTCTCCACGCCGGCCGCCGCGGCGCACGCGTCGGCCAGGTCGTCGGCGCCCCACATGCCGTACGCGCCGTGGATGTCGTCCTGCAGTTGTTCCAGCCGCGCGAGCCCGGTCATCGTTGGCCTCCGATCCGGCCGGCGGCGCGCCCGTCCGAGCGTTCGTAGTCGGCCGCGGTGGCCTCCAGCGCGTCGGCCAGCTGGCGAGTCGCCTCGGCCAGGACGTCGAGCTCCCGCTCCCAGGCCGCGGCGACGTTGCGGAACGGTGCCGCCGTCACGTAGTCGTCGAACGCCTCCTCGACGCTGAACTCCTTCTCGGGCCGCCGCGCCTGGATCACCGCCTGGCGCAGGTTCTCGGCCGCCCCGTCCCGCAACTGTCTCGCGGCGTCGCGGAGCGCAGCCGTATCGACCTGCATCTTTGTCTCCTCCCCCGAGCGCCGGAGTTTCCGGGCGGTCGAGGGATCGTAACGGGGAATTGGATTCACCGGGTGCCGGTATGGTGCGGCCTATGGCGAACCCGCTTACCCCCGACGTGCTGGTCGACCCGGTCGTGCTTACCCGCACGCTGGTCGACATCGAGTCGGTCTCCCGCGACGAGAAGGCGATCGCCGACTGCGTCGAGGACGTTCTCCGCCAGGCTCCGCATCTCAGCGTGGATCGGCTCGGTAACACGGTGATGGCCCGTACCGAGCTGGGCCGTGAACAGCGGGTCATCCTCGCCGGGCACCTCGACACCGTGCCGATCAACGACAACTTCCCGTCGACCGTCGTCGATGATCTCATTTACGGTTGCGGCACGTCGGACATGAAGTCCGGCGTCGCGCTCGCGCTGCACCTGGCGGCCACCCTGCCCGACCCCTGCTACGACATCACCTTCCTGTTCTACGAGGCCGAGGAGATCGAGTCGCAGTACAACGGCCTGCATCTGGTCTCGCAGGCCCATCCGGAGTGGCTGGAGGCCGACTTCGCGGTGTTGCTGGAGCCGACGTACGGCGTGGTCGAGGCCGGTTGCCAGGGCACGCTCCGGGCGCTGATCCGGACCCGCGGCCGGCGGGCACACACGGCCCGCGCGTGGCGGGGCGTCAACGCGATCCACGCGGCGGGCGAGGTCCTGCGGCGGCTCGAGGACTACCGTCCGCGCACGATCACGATCGACGGATGTACGTACCGTGAAGGGCTGAACGCGGTCCGGATCTCCGGTGGCGTAGCCGGGAACGTGGTTCCCGATGAGTGCACGATCGAGGTCAATCTGCGCTTCGCCCCGGACCGTACCGAAAAGCGGGCGCTGGAACACGTGCTCGAGGTCTTCGACGGTTTCGATGTCGAGTTGACGGACTCGGCACCGGGCGCGTTGCCCGGGCTGACCGCGGCGCCCGCGCGGGAGTTTCTCACCGCGGTCGGCGCCGAGCCGTCCGCGAAGCTCGGCTGGACGGACGTCGCCCGGTTTGCGGCGTTGGGAATCCCGGCCATGAACTACGGGCCCGGCGATCCTCTCCTGGCGCATGCGCCCGACGAACACGTCGAAATCGGCAAGATCCGCGACGGCGCCGCCACTCTGCACCGGTGGTTGGCGCCCCGATAGAGCGACCGAGCAGAGCTTTCCGGTCAAAGGGTGTCGAGCGTCACCCGACCGATCGCCCGCTGCGGTATTTCCACGGTGGCGTCGGGATCGATGCCCTTTTCGGGCGGCAAGGCGAGCGCCATGCGTCGTTCCTCGACCACCAGGCGGATGCGCCGCTGCATGCGGCGGTGCCTCTTGATGCGTTCGTATCGCGTCGTCACGGTGGCTCCTCTGCCCAGGAGCCCGGCCGGGCCGGGCGCTTCGTTACTGTACGGATGCGGTGGGGCTACCGTCCGTTGCTCCAATCTGGCAAAAACGCCGCGACGCCGCAATCCTCTGACCGAAACCAACCCGGTTATCACCGGCTGCTGATCGTCCGCACTACCGTTGATGCCATGACGGACAGCACCAAAGGGCCAGCCCACGCGGCCCCGGAGCGTCATCGGGGCGCGGTCACGCTCAGGCGGGAATCGATTCCGCCGAGCACCGCCGACGAGAAGCTCCTGGACTCCCACCATCGGCGGGAGTGGAAGACCAAGGACGCGTGGCGGGCCCTGCGCATCCTGTCCGAGTTCGTCGAGGGTTTCGACACGCTGGCCGATCTGCCACCGGCGGTGAGCGTCTTCGGCTCCGCGCGCAGCAAGCCGGACAGCCCCGAGTGCGAGATGGCCGCCCAGCTCGGCGCCGCGCTGGCCGCGGCCGGCTATGCCGTGATCACCGGCGGCGGCCCGGGCGTCATGGAGGCCGCCAACCGCGGTGCCACCGAGGCCGGCGGTATGTCGGTCGGGCTGGGCGTCGAGCTGCCGTTCGAGCAGGGCTTGAACGACTGGGTCGACATCGGCATCGACTTCCGCTACTTCTTCGTCCGCAAGACCATGTTCGTCAAGTACGCGCAGGCGTTCGTCGTGCTGCCCGGCGGCTTCGGCACGCTCGACGAGTTGTTCGAGGCGATCACGCTGGTGCAGACGAAGAAGGTGACCCGGTTTCCGGTGATCCTGATGGGCACCGAGTACTGGGCCGGCCTGCTCGAATGGCTGACGAACACGGCGATGGCGGAGAGTAAGATCGGGCCGGCCGACCTGGATCTGATTCAGCTCACCGACGACGTCGACGAGGCGGTCCAGATCATCGTGAACGCCGACGCGGCACTCGCCGAGTCCGGGAAGCGGTGACGTGGCGGCGGTCTGCGTCTTCTGCGCCTCGTCGAGCAACCTGGAGCAGCGCTGGCTCGACCTCGCCGCCCGTACCGGAAGAGAGTTGGCCGCACGCGGCCACTCGCTGGTCTCCGGCGGTGGTTGCGTCGGCATGATGGGCGCGCTCGCCGACGGCGCCCGCTCGGGCGGCGCGTACACGCTCGGGGTCATCCCGCAATCCCTGGTGGACCTCGAGGTGGCCGACACGGCTGCGGACGAGCTCATCGTGACCGGCGACATGGGCACGCGGAAGAACCTGATGATCGAGCGCTCGGACGCGTTCATCACGCTGCCGGGCGGCCTCGGCACGCTGGACGAACTCTTCGAGGTGTGGACCACGGCCACACTCGACGTGCACCGCAAGCCGATCGTGCTGCTCGATCCGGACGGGTTCTACGACGATCTGCTGGCGTGGCTGGGCAAGCTCGCGGACACCGCCTTCGTCCGCCGCGCGGCACTCGAGCAGATCACCGTGGCCAGCTCGATCCCGGCCGCCTTCGACGCCATCGAGGCCGTCGTCGTTCGGTAGATTCGCGGTCGTCGCCCGGGAGATTCGCAGTTGTCGCCGGATAGATTCGCGGTCGTCGCCAGAGGAGCTTCGCGAAAGGGTGATCGTCCGATGACCGAATCAGAGGCCCGCGCCCACATCGACCGCTTCAACGCGTCCGTGATCAGCGGCGACTGGACCGGCTTCGTGGCCGGCTTCCACCCGGACGCCGTGATGACGTTCGAAGGCCCACCGGTCGGCCCGTTCGTCGGCCGCGAGGCTATCGCCGAGGGCTACGCGACCCACCCGCCCGACGACACGATGCGGATCCTTTCGGTACGCACAGTCGGCGCCGCAGACATCGTGACCTTCGCGTGGACCCGTGGCGGCACGGGAACAATCAGGATCAACCGCCGCGATGGCCTGATCACCGAGTTGGCAGTCGCCTTCGACTGACTCGCGCCTGAACCGGGCAGCGCTCGGCGGCTGAGCCGCACCGTGGTTGTGTGCCCGCGAGCCCGGCAGGGTCCGGGCGTCCGGTCACGAGCCGCCAGGCGAGTGGATGTCCGGGCACGGTGTCGGCGGGAGCGGCGGCCCGGCGCACGACGAACATCGCGCAAGGATTATGAAGTTGATCATGAGGTTTGCTGGGCGGAAGTGCTGGATTGGCGCAACAACTTCATGATCAACTGGGCGGTGGGTGTCACGCCGGGCGGGTGTCACCTCACCCGCCCGGCGTGACCAGGGTCCCCGGCAGCCCGCCGGGCGACGCGGGGGCGCGCCGAGGCACGCTCTCACCGGACGCACGCGGCGCGGCCCGTCGCACCGGGCGCGCAGCGGTCGCTGCCGGGGCACGTCCGGTCAGCGGATCGCTATGCCGCGCGTGACGGGTCCGCCGGAATCCGGTGACCCGCGATCCTGGACGAGGGTGTCGGATTGATTCGCCACGCGGAGCTCCCTACCGGGTGTGGAGCCCTGCCGGGCCGGTGCGACACGGGCTGCCGGCCCGGCAGGGTGCTGTGGTGAGATCTATTTGATATGTTCCTCGATCGCCTTCGCCGCGGCGTCCACGGTGGAGTCCGGGTCGGATCCGCCGATGATCGCGGCGCCGGCCTTGCCGAGCGGATCCCGCACGGTCGCCATCGGTGTCCACCGCCGCGTTGGCGTTGCCGCAAGCGCCCGCGGCCAGCGCCGCGGTGCAGATCGCCAAGAGGCCGTCAACTTGTGTACGTGCATGTCGCCACTCCTTGCAGCACACATCGGCGGCCCCGGTGATAGGTCCGGTGACGGGACAAGGGTTGCTAGATGGGTTTAGCAGTGAACCTTGCTCCCCTTCCCGGCAAACGTCAAGGGTTATCAATCAGTTACCAAGCTGTTACGACTTGCCACCGGAGATCTTGGGACGGATCGGGTCCCCTCGCCAATTCCCTTGGAACGTCGTGCAAAACTTCACTCATGCCCCCGCAACGGGCGACTCTGCTCCAGGTCGCGCAGCGGGCCGGCGTGTCCCGCAGCACGGCCTCGTTCGTCCTGGCCGGGCGGCACCTGGACATGCGCATCTCAGAGGATGCCCGGCAACGGGTGCTCCGCGCGGCCCAGGAACTGGACTACCGGCCCAACCTGATGGCCCGGAGCCTGCGCACAAAGGTGACCAGGACGATCGCGCTGGTCTCCGACACTCTCGCGTCCGATCCGTACGCCGGTCGCGCGATCCATGGCAGCCTCGCCGCAGCGGTGGCGCACGGTCACCTGCTCTTCATCGGCGAGACCGAGGGCGACCCGCTGATCGAGGAGAAGCTGATCTCGGATTTCCTGGACCGGCAGGTTGACGCGTTCGTGTACGCCAGCATGTTCACCCGATACGTCCGGATCCCCAAGCTGCTGCGCGGCCGGCCGGTGGTGCTGCTCAACTGCCTGACCCGGGCCGCCAAGCCGGCGTACCATGCGGTGATCCCAGACGAGGTCGCCGCCGGGTGGAGCGCCGCGCGGGTGCTGACCGAGGCCGGCCACCGGGACGGCATCTACCTCACCGGCACTCCCGCGCGTCACGTCTTCGCCGGGCGCGAACGGCTCGCCGGCATCCGGGAAGGGCTGGCCGCCGCCGGCACGAAGCTCGCCGGGACGATCGAATGCGACTGGTGGCCGGACTCCGCGTACGACGCGGTGAGCCGTGCGCTGCGCTCCGGGCTACGGCCGCGGGTGCTGATCTGCCTGAACGACCGTGTCGCGCTCGGGGCGTACCAGGCCCTACGGGGCGCCGGGCTGGACATCCCCGAAGACGTGTCGGTGGTGTCCTTCGACGACTCCGAGCTGGCCGCGTGGTTGCGGCCACAGCTGACCAGCATCTCGCTGCCGCACTATCAGCTCGGCTGGCAGGCGGTGGAGTTGCTGCTCGGGCCGGCGCAGGAGCCGGGCGTGGTGCGGATACCGATGCCGGTACGGCAGCGCGCCTCCGTCGGCAAAGCCATCGACGTGGCCTGACGGCGTCCGGGGAAACGTCGTACCGGCGTGGTCTCATTGATGCCGTGAGTACGCCCGCGTCCCCTCCCGTGCGCCGCCCGGCGTATCGGCTGGTGCGCCGTCGGGCTCTGCCGGGGCCCGATCTGGTCGATGATCCGCTGCAGCGGTACGTCATCGACCACACCCAGGGCCCGCTGCTGGTTGTCGGCGGCCCGGGCACGGGCAAGACCACAGTGCTGGTCGAGGCGGTCGCGGCGCGGATCGCCGAGGGTGTGGACCCGGAGCGGATCCTGGTGCTGACGTTCGGCCGCCGCGGCTCGGCGGCGCTGCGCGAGCGCATCGAGGCGCGGGTCGCCGGCGACCCGAGGCGCATCGTCCACGAGCCTCTGGTCAGGACCTTCCATGCGTACGCGTTCGGCCTGCTCCGCCGCGCGGCGGCCGAGCGCGGGGAGCCGTCGCCGCGGCTGCTCACGGGTCCGGAACAGGACCTCATCATCCGCGAGCTGCTCGCGGTCGTCGGCGACGATGAGGCGCCGGACACGATCCGCTGGCCCGAGGCCTTGCGGCCCGCGCTGCCGACCCGGGCCTTCGCCCAGCAGCTGCGCGATCTCATGCAGCGGGCCGCGGAGCGCGGGGTCGGTCCGGTGCAGCTGGCCCGGCTCGGCGAGCGGCTGGGCCGGGACGACTGGCCCGCGGCCGCGCGATTCCTCCGCGAGTACGTCGCGGTGCTCGCCCTGCGGGACGTGACGACGCGTGGTTCGGCGGCGTACGACCCGGCCGAGCTGGTCCGCGCGGCGTCCGGCCTGCTGATGGACGACCCGGAGCTGCTCGCGGCCGAGCGGCGGCGCTTGGCGTTCGTCTATGTCGACGAGCTGGCGGACACGGACCCGGCGCAGATCGAGCTGCTGTCGCTGGTGGCCGGCGGCGGAACGCCGCTGGTCGCGTTCGGCGATCCGGACTCTTCGGTGTACGGCTTCCGCGGCGCGGATCCCGAGGTGGTGGCGTCGTTCCCGCTGCGGTTCCGGACGGCATCGGGGGCGCTGGCCGAGACGTTGACGCTACACATCAGCTACCGGACGGAGCGGGCGCTGCTCGGCGCCACGCGGCGGGTGGCACGCCGGATGCGTGGACCGGTCCGCCATCGCGCGCTACACCCGCCGGCGGCCGTCGGGGCCACTGGTTCGAGTGGGACTACGAGTTCGGGTGGGGCCGCGGGTTCTGGCGGCGGCCTTGTGCCCGGTGCTGTGGTGCGGACCTTCCGGTCGTCGACCAGCGAGAGCGCCTACGTCGCGCACGCCCTGCGGGAAGCCCACCTGCTGCACGGCGTCCCGTGGTCACGGATGGCCGTCCTGCTCCGGTCCACCGCGCTGCAGCTTCCGTCGATGCAGCGCGCCCTGGCCGCCGCCGGCGTCCCGACGGTCACCCACTCCGAGGATCTGCCGCTGCACCTGCAGCCGGCCGTCGCGCCGTTCCTGCTGCTCCTGCGGTGCGCGCTCGACCCGGAAGCGCTCGACGAGGAGGCCACGGTCGCGCTGCTGCACTCGCCGCTGGGCGGCGCCGATCCCCTGGCCGAGCGGCGCCTGCGACAAGGATTGCGGGCGCTCGCACTCGCGGCGGGCGACCGGCGGCCGTCCGGCGAGTTGCTGGTCGACGCCGTACGGGACCCGGCCGGGCTCGATGTGGTCGAGCGGCGCTGGGCGGCGCCCGCGCAGTCCGTCGCCAGGCTGATGGCTACCGCTCGTGAGGCCGCGGCCGCGCCGGGCGCCACGGCCGAGCAGGTGCTGTGGAGCGTGTGGCGGGAGAGTGGCCTGGCCGAGCGCTGGTACGCCATGAGCACGCGCAGCGCGCCGGCCGCCACCGACGTCGAGGCGGCGCGGGCGCGGCAGTGGCGGGCGGAGGCTGCCGACCGCGACCTCGACGCCATGGTGGTGCTGTTCGACGCAGCGGCGCGGTTCGTAGATCGGCTGCCGGGCGCGCGTACCGAGGTCTTCCTCGACCATGTCCTGGGCCAGGATCTGCCCGCGGACTCGATCGCGCCCAGCGGCGACCGCGGCGAGGCGGTACGGCTGATGACCGCCCACGCGGCCAAGGGCCTGGAGTGGGACGTCGTTGTCCTGGCGGGCGTCCAGGAAGGCATCTGGCCCGACCTGCGCCTCCGCGGAAGCCTGCTCGGCTCCGAGCGGCTCGTCGACGTCCTCGCCGGCCGCGCCGCGTCCGGTGCGGCGGCCGTGGTCGGCCAGACGTCCGCGTTGCTCGACGAGGAGCGACGACTGTTCTATGTGGCCGCGACCCGGGCACGCCGCCGGCTCATCGTCACGGCGGTCGCGTCGGCCAGCGTCGGCGGCTCGGACGGCGAGGAGCAGCCGAGCCGCTTCCTCGCGGAGCTGGCTCACCCCGACCAGCGCGGCGCCGGTCCCGACATCCCACCCGACTCCGGCCCACCCGGCCCCAGCCCGCCCGATTCCGGCCCGCCCGGCCCCAGTCCGCCCGATTCTGGGCCGCCGGATTCTGGGCCGGCCGACCCTGGCGCGGACGGCCGGCGCGAGCAACCGCGGGAGGCGCTGGACGGCGGCACCGTCGCGGCCGGAGAACGGGAAGACGACGCGTTCGAGCTGCCGGTGGGGCGACCGCCCCGCGCGCTGACGCTGGCGGCGTTGGTTGCTGAGCTGCGTACCGCTGTGGTCGCTTCGGACGCGACGCCGAGCCGGCGGCGCGCTGCGGCGGCCGAGCTGGCTCGGTTGGCCGCGGCCGGCGTACCCGGGGCGCATCCGGACGAATGGTGGGGTCTGCGTCCACTGTCGGACGACCGGCCCCTGGTCGATGCGGGCGAGCCGGTCAAGGTCACGCCGTCCTCGATGGAGAGTGCGTTGCGGTGCAGCCTGCGCTGGCTGCTCGAACGGCACGGCGGTGCGGCGCCGCCCGGTCCCGCGCAGGGCGTCGGCAACCTGGTGCATGCCGCCGCGATGCTGGCCGAGGACGCCAACGCCGACCGGGAGCAACTGGTCGAGTACGTGTCGGCGCGGTTCGACGCGATCGAGCTGGCCGCGCGCTGGCTGGCCGGTCCCGAACAGGAGCGGGCCCAGGACATGGTGGACAAGCTGCTGCGCTGGCTCGCGAAGAACCCACGCCGGTTGCTGGCCATCGAGCACGAGTTCACCGTGCGGCTCGACGATCCGACCCGGCCGATCCAGCTGACCGGGCGGGTCGACCGGCTCGAGGTGGACAACCAGGGTCGCCTGGTGGTCATCGACCTGAAGACCGGCAAGTCGACGGCCGTGACCGCGTCCGATGTGGAGGACCACGCCCAGCTGGCCGGCTACCAGGTCGCCGTGGATGCCGGCGCCTTCCAGGACTACGGCGCGGAGAGCGGCGGCGCGGCGCTTGTGCAGCTCGGGCCGGGTAAGGACGCGCGCGAGCAGATGCAGCCTCCGCTGACCGAGACCACGGATCCGGGCTGGGCCTACGCGATGGTCCGCCGTACCGCCGACACCATGGCGGCCGCGACGTTCTCGGCCGTGGTCAACGCCAAGTGCCGGGTCTGTCCGGTGCGGACGGCCTGCCCGATCTCGGGCAACGGTCGGCAGGTCGTCGAGCCGCCGTCGGATGGTGCCGCGTGACCCAGCCGAGCCTTTTCGCCGAAGCGCCCGCCCGTCCGCGGCGCCGCGCCGATTCGGGGCCCCGTTACACCCCGCTCGAGCTGGCCAGGCTGCTGCGGCTGCATCCGCCGACGCCCGAGCAGGCCGCGATCATCGCGGCGCCCGTCGAGCCCGTGCTGGTGGTCGCCGGGGCCGGTTCCGGCAAGACCGAAACGATGGCCTCGCGGGTGGTCTGGCTCGTCGCCAACGGGTACGCCCATCCGGACGAGATCCTGGGTCTCACGTTCACCCGCAAGGCCGCTGGCGAGCTGGCACATCGGGTTCGGACCCGGCTCGGCCAGATGGTCCGGCGCGTGGGTCGGGACGCGGCGTTCGCGGGCGAGGTCACGGTCTCGACCTACCACTCGTACGCGGCCCGGGTAGTGACCGAGCACGGGCTCCGGGCCGGGTACGAGCCGTCCGCCCGGCTGCTCACCGAGGCGGCACGTTGGCAGATCGTGGACTCGCTGGTGCGCTCGTACACGGGGGAGATGACCGGCCTGAACCGCGCGCCCGCCACCGTCACGGACGACGTGCTGGCACTGTCCGCCGAGCTTGCCGAGCACCTGGTCACGCCGGACGCGCTGGCGGCCTGGACCGGGCGGTTCTTCGCCGAGGTACAGGAGTTGCCGGGCCGCGTCTACAAGGACGTTGGAGACATGCTGCAACGCCAGCGGCACCGGCTGACGTTGTTGCCGCTCGTCCGGGCGTACCAAAAACGCAAGCTCGATATCGAGGCGTTGGACTTCGGTGATCAGATGGCCCGGGCCGCGCTCGTGGCCCTCGATTATCCTGAGGTCGGCGCGATCGAGCGCGGGCGGTTCAAGATCGTGCTCCTGGACGAGTACCAGGACACCAGCCACGCGCAGGTCGTGCTGCTGAATTCGCTGTTCGGCCGCGGCCACCCGGTCACCGCGGTGGGTGACCCGTGCCAGTCGATCTACGGTTGGCGTGGCGCGTCGGCCGGCACGCTGGACCGCTTCCCGGCCGAGTTCACCGGACCGGGCGGCCGCGAGGCCTGGGTGCTGAACCTGACCCGGAGCTGGCGCAACCGCCCGGAGATCCTCCAGGTCGCGAACGCGCTGTCACGGCCGCTACGGGCGGCCGGCGCCCGGGTAGCCGAGCTGGTCCCGGCGCGCCGGGTGGCCGAGCGCGTCGGCGGCCGGACGGTCGCGTGCGCGCTGCTGCCCACGTACGCGGACGAGGCTGGATGGATCGCCGACTCGATGCTGGCCGCCTGGCGCTCCGCGGCGCGGATGCCGGACACGCCGGCCGCCGACATCCCGGTCGAGAAGCGGCCGACCAGCGCGGTGCTGGTTCGGGTACGCAGCCAGATCCCGGCCATCGAGGAGGCGCTGCGCGCGCGCGGCCTGCCGGTCGAGGTGGTCGGCCTGGGCGGTCTGCTGGACACCCCCGAGGTACGCGACGTCGTGTGCACGCTGCGCGTCCTCGCCGACCCGACCGACGGGGCGTCGCTGTTGCGGCTGCTGACCGGCGCCCGGTGGCGGATCGGGCCGCGCGACCTCGTGGCGCTGCACCGCCGGTCCCGCGCGCTCGCCGCGGCCCGCGCGTCGGTGGTTTCCGCCGAGCCCGAGGACATCGTGGCCGACCGGCTCGACGACGCGACGCTCGTGGAGGCGATGGCCGACCTCGGGGCGGCCCAGCAGTACTCGGCCGAGGGGTACGCCCGCCTGCGGGCCTACAGCCGGGAACTCGCCGAACTGCGGCACCGGCTCGACCAGCCGCTGCCCGACCTGCTGGCCGACATCGAGCGGACCATCGGGCTGGATGTCGAGGTGGCCGTACGCGGCTGGGGCGCCGGCGACGCCGGGCTCGCACGCGGACATCTGGACGCGCTCGGCGACGTGGCGGCCCGGTACGCGAGCGACGCCGACGGCGGCACGCTGGCCGGGTTCCTGGCGTTCCTGGCCGCCGCCGAGGAGGAGGAGCGCGGGCTCGAGCCGGGGCAGGTCGACGTCGTCGAGGGTGCGGTGCAGGTGCTGACCGCGCACGCGGCCAAGGGCCTCGAGTGGGACGTGGTCTCCGTCGCCGGTCTCAGCCGCGGCGTCTGGCCGAGCCAGACGCGCGGCTCGGACCACTACCTGATGGGGATCGGGGTGCTGCCGTTCCCGCTGCGCGGCGATTCGGAGGGGCTGCCCAAGCTCGATCTCTCCGCGGCCGAGGATCAGAAGGGCGTGGCCGCGGCGCTGACCGCGTTCGGCCGGGCCTGGCGCGAGCACGACGAGCGAGAGGAACGGCGGCTAGCGTACGTGTCGGTGACCCGTCCCCGCCGGCTGCTGCTCTGCTCGGGGTACTGGTGGGGTGAGGGCGTGAAGCGGCCACGCGGGCCGTCGGTGTTCCTGGATGAGATCCGCGCGGCCTGCCTTGACGGTGCCGGGGTAGTGGACGCCTGGGCGGCCGAGCCGGCCGGGGACGCGACCAACCCGAGCGCCGAGGTGGTGGCGCGGGCCGAGTGGCCGTCGGATCCGCTGGGCACCCGGCGGCCCGCGATGGCGGCGGCGGCAGATCTGATCCGGCGCATGATCGCCAACCCGGACGCCGCTGCCGCGGAAGCGTTCGCGGACCTCGCGGCGGCGGATCCGGAGGTCGGCGCCGGCGCCGGCCTGGCCGCGGACCTCGTCGGCCTGCCCGAGCCGGACGTAACCGCGGGCCTGCCGGCCGCCTCACAACAACCGGCGGATCGCGGCGCGGGCGCGGCCGGCGAGGGTGTCGGCGAGGGGGAACAGGAAGATCCCGACATTGCCAGGTGGCGGCGGGAGGCCACGCTGCTGCTGGCCGAGCGCGACGAGCGGGCTCACCGCGACGGCCCGCTGGAGGTCGCGTTGCCCAGCCACCTCTCGGTCTCCCAGCTCGTGGTGCTACGTCGCGACTCGCAAGCTCTCGCCCGTTCCCTGCGCCGCCCGGTACCGCAGCGCCCGGCACCGTTCGCGCGCCGGGGCACCGCGTTCCACGCCTGGCTCGAGGAGCGCTACGGCTCGGTACGGCTGATCGACCTCGACGAGCTCCCCGGCGCCGCCGACGAGGACGCCGCCGCGGACGAGCAGCTGGCCGCGCTGCAGGAGGCGTTCCTGGCCAGCGAGTGGGCGGACCGGACCCCGGTCGAGGTCGAGGTGCCGTTCGCAACGACCGTGGGCGGGGTGGTCGTGCGGGGCCGCATGGACGCGATCTTCGAAGACCCGGGCGGCCGGTATGACGTCATCGACTGGAAGACCGGACGGCGGCCGGCGGCAGCCGACGCCTCGGCTGGAGCGGTGCAGCTGGCTGCCTACCGGATCGCGTGGGCCTCGCTCGCCGGTGTGCCGGTGTCGCACGTCCGGGCCGGGTTCCACTACGTCCGCGACCAGGTGACCGTCCGCCCGGCGGACCTGCCGGACGCAGACGATCTGGCTGCCCTGGTCGAGCGCTTGCCGGAGACGGAATAGCGCGACCGTCAGGCGGCCGCCGAGGCCAGGAGATGCAGCAACGCCGCCGCGTATGCGTCCTCCGGCGTCGCGGCCACGAACGTGCGTGCCTCGCCGAGGAGGTCCATCTCGATCTGGTAGCCGGTGTCGGTCCGGCGCAGCGCCCGGAAGGTGCCGCCGAGCAGCTCGCGGAGCTGGTCCTCGCGTGGCAGCCAGATCGTCTCCTCGATCTCGACGTCGTCCAGCGCCCACTCCGTGGTGCCGTTGAAGCCGATGACCCGGCCCTCGGGCACGTTGTACACCTCGATGGTCATGTTGCTCAGCACGAAGATCTCGTCGTCGAGGTCGCGGTCGGGGATGGCGAACCGGTCGCCAGGTCCGGGCTTCCAGGTCAGCCCGGCCTCCTTCAGCTGTCGTGCCACATCTACGCCAAGCACCGCCCGGCCTCCCTCGTCGTGCTACGCTCCGTACGTTGTCAGTTTGGTTCCCAAGTACTCAGGAGCGCCTGTGGGGATTGTGCCCCAGGCGCTCTTTGTCGTAACCCGGGTATCTCCGGTACGGGCGATCAGTACGGCGACACGAGAGCCGCGAGGTGCGGGTCTTACTACCTCGTTTTCGTCCATAATGGGTGGGAACGATCGACCGTCGAGGAGACGAGCATGGTTACGGGCGTTGTGAAGTGGTTCAACGCGGACAAGGGCTTTGGGTTCATCACCCCGGACGACGGCGGCGCCGACGTCTTCGCCCACTTCTCCGCGATCCAGTCTTCGGGTTACCGGAGCCTGGACGAGAACCAGCGGGTCGAGTTCGAGGTGACGCAGGGCCAGAAGGGCCCGCAGGCCGCGAACATCCGCCCGCTCTGAGCTAGCTGAAACCGCTCCGCGCTAGCGGAAAAGCTACGAACCGGCGCCGCATCCGTACGGGTGCGGCGCTGGTGGCGTCTACCGGGGCAACGGCCTACAGGGCGATGGCCTCCCCGGGAAGCGGCGCGGTGCCGCCCAGATGAGCCGGAAGCCACCAACGCTCGCTTTCGGCCGGCTTGTCCGGATACGCCTGTTGTGCCGAATCCAGCAGGCCACTCAGCCGTTCGCGCAACTCCACCGTGGTGGCGTCGGGGGACGTGCCCTTGGGGATCTCGATCGGGGCGCCGATCTTGATGATCACCGGTACGTGCCGCTTGGTCAGGTCCTTGGGGTGGCCCTTGGTCCACAGCCGATGCGGTCCCCAGACCACCATCGGGATCAGCGGCACCTTGGCGGTACGCGCCAGCCGCGCCGCGCCGGACTTCAGCTCCTTGACCGTGAACGACTCGCTGATCGTCGCCTCGGGGAAGACGCCGACCACCTCGCCCTCCTTGAGCGCGGTCGTGGCCATCCGGAATGCCGCGGTACCGGCGTCGCGGTCCACCGGGATGTGGTGCATGCCCCGCATCAGCGGTCCGCTCACCCGGTGGTCGAAGACCGACTTCTTCGCCATGAACCGGACGAGACGCTTCGACTGCCGCGCGCCCAGGCCGCAGAAGATGAAGTCCAGGTAGCTGACGTGATTGCTGGCCAGCACCGCCCCGCCGGTGGTCGGGATGTGCTCGCCGCCGTCGATAGTGATCTTGAGGTCGAGCACGCGGAACATCGTCCTGAGGAAGCCGATGACCGGGGGATATACGAGTTCCATGGCGTCACGGTAACGGCGTTGGGTGAATCTTTCCTGGCAGCGCTGCAACCGGACCGGCGTTCGATACGTCATATCGGTGTCTGCTGCGTCCAACGGGGGAATCCATGGAGACCGGAAATGCCCGCCGCGAGTTGGCGTTCGTGTTCTGTCTCGCCGTCGCGGGGCTGGCGCTCGTACTCGTCGTGGCGTTCGCGCCCTGGTACGGCCCGGTGGTGCTCGCGCTAGGGCGCTGACCGGAGCGCAGCCTTTGCCACAGGGCGCCGATCGTGTGTTCACTGGATCCATGTCCGTCCCGACCCAGTCGACGCCATGGCAGCGCCCCGGCGGCGCGTGGGGTTCGGGCACGGTCACCGCTCCGGGCGTACCTCCGCTATCCCCACCGCCACCACCCGCCCCGCCGGGCGGAGACGGACCCGACCGGCGCCGGCGGCAGATGTTGATCTTCGGCGGCATCGCGGGCGCGATCCTGGCCCTCGGTCTGACGATCATCCTCATCGTGGTGCTGTCGTCGAACGGCGATCCGTTTCGCCGCAACGCCGCGGCGCCAACCGACATCCGCCCGCCGCTCGCGCAGGCGTGCCCCGCGCCGACCACCGTGCCCAGCAACGGCCCGGTCGTCCCGCCCAGCGCCGCCCCGCCCGCGACCGGCGCGCGCACGGTCGACCGCGAGGCCGGGATCTCCTACAAGGCGTACGGCCGGCCGTGGGTCCCGTGGGACGAGGTGTGGCGGGCCGGCACGTTGGAAGTGCCGTACAAGATCGGCCAGCACTTCGTGACCGAGGTGTACCCCGGCGGGGTGTACCACGCGTCGATCCTGTCGGCGGCGGTGCCGGCGGCGGACAACGACGCGGTGACGCTCAACCTCGAGTGCGTCGGCCGGCAGGTCGCGGCGGACGTCCGGGCCGGGTACTACCCGCAGCCGAACACCTTGGAGCCGCTCAAGGACGAGCGGACCACACTGGGTGGCCGCCCGGCCTGGGTCAGCGAGTTCCGGCTGCGCTTCAACGAGCCGGGGCTGAAAGCCAAGGACGAGCTGTCCGCCGTGGCGATCATCGACGTGGGCAAGCCGACCGCGGCGGTGCTGTATGTGTCCATCCCGGGCACGCACCGGCAGTACGACTACGTGATCGACGACGTTCTGGCGTCCGTCCGGCCCCTCTAAGCGAGCACCGGCTACAAGGCGCGAGCCAGCCAAGCGAGGCGAGGCCAGCCAGCTCCGCGAGCGCCGCCGGTGAGATGCCGCACCAAGCGGAGGGAGCGCAGCGACCGCAGCGACTGCGGTTTCTCACCGGTTACCAGGCGCGAGCCGCCGAGCGGAGCGAGGCCAGCCAGCCCAGCCAGCCAGCTCAGTTTCCGGTCAGGCCCCACCGCTTCCGGAGCGAGGTGTCGGCCATGTTGAACAGCAGGTCGATCAGGATGCCGATGATCAGTACCACGATGATGTAGCTGATCACCAGGCTGGCCTCGATGAGATCGCGGGCCTGCTGCATCCGTACGCCGATGGAGAGCGCGCCCGGCACGATGACCAGCAGCTCGCCGGCCATCAGGCTGCGCCAGGAGAACGCCCAGCCCTGCTTCAGGCCCGAGATGAACGACGGCAGCGACGCGGGCAGGATCAGGTGGCGGTACTTGGCGATGCCCTTCATGCCCAGCACCTGGCCCACCCGCAGCCAGGTCCGTGGCACGTAGTCGATGCCGCTGATCAGCCCGTTCGCCACCGACGGTGCGGCGCCGACGATGACCACGAACAGGATCGCGCTTTCGCTGATCTGGAACAGCAGGATGGCCAGCGGGAACCACATGATCGACGGCATGGTCTGCAGGCCGGTGATCAGCGAGCCGATCGCGGCCCGCAGCGGCGCGAAGCGGGAGACCGCGGCGCCGACGAGCGTGCCGATCAGGACGGCGAGCGCGAAGCCGGTGATGGCACGGACCATGGTGAGGCGTACGCCGTCCCAGAAGTCGCCGGTGACGATCAGGTCCTTGAGGTCGGAGAAGACGGTCGCCGGGCCGGGCAGCACGTACTCGGGCTTCCACCCGGACAGCACGACGAGTTCCCAGACCGCGACCACCAGCGCGACGGCCAGCAGTTTCGGCCAGGCGCTGCGCCAGGTCCGGCGGCCTAGCGTGCCCTTGTCGCTTGCGGGCGCGAGCTCGAGGGCGTCAAGCCCGGTGATGCGGTCGGCGGCGTCGTCGGGTGGCGTGTCGTGCCCGGCGTGCGCGGCGGAAAGCTCAGTTGGCATGACGGGCGACCTCCGCGCGGAGTCGGTCGGTGATCTCGGCGGCCTGACCGGACACCTCGGGCGAATCGATGCGCCGCGGGCGCTCGTGCTTCACTCCGAACTCCTCGATCACCCGGCCCGGACGGCTGCTGAGCAGGATGACCCGGTCGCCGAGACGGACCGCCTCGCGCACGTTGTGGGTGACGAACAGGATGGTTAGCTCCTGCTCCCGCCAGATCCGTTCGAGCTCGTCGTGCAGGATGTCGCGAGTCATCGCGTCGAGCGCGCCGAACGGCTCGTCCATCAGGAGGATGTCGGCGTCCTGTGCGAGGGCGCGGGCCAGCGCCACACGCTGGCGCATGCCGCCCGACAGTTCGTGCGGTCGCTTGTGGCCGAAGCCCTTGAGCCGTACGACCTCGAGCAGCTCCTCGCCGCGCTGCTTGCGTTCCGCCCGGCCCAGACCGCGCAGGCGCAACGGCAGCTCGACGTTGCCGGCCACGGAGAGCCACGGGAACAGCGCGGCCTCCTGGAACATCAACGAGACGTGCCGGCGGCCGATGTCGAGCGTGCCGCCGCTGATCTGGTCCAGGCCGGCGACCAGTGACAGCAGCGTGCTCTTGCCGCAGCCGGACGCGCCCAGCAGACACACGAATTCTCCCTGCCGGACGGTCAGGGAGACGCGGTCGAGGGCGAGCAGCGCGTTGGCGCCGGACCCGTACCGCTTGGAGACGGCGTCGAGACCGACAACCGCGTCCCCGCGGCCGGTGTCCGGCCGCGGGGTCTGGGTTTCAACGAGACTCACGATGATCTCCCTGGCGGGTTCACGAGGCGTTGTCGCTGACTTCGGGCTGGCCGTCGGCCTTGAGCAGCGCGTTGAGCGGGCCGAGGTCGTAGATGCCCTTGAGGTCGACCGGCTTGAGCAGGCCGACGTCCTGGGCGTGTTGCGCACTGGTGTACAGCGAGGACGCGATCGGGTCGTTCGTGAACGTCAGGTTCTTGAACGCGGCGGCCAGGATGTTGTCCTTGAGCGGCTTGCCGCTGAGCGCGGCGAGCTGGGCGTTGGCGGCCTTCTGGGCGTCGGCGTTGTTCGACTGGATGTATTTGACCGACTCGATGTGGCCCTGCAGCAGCTTCGTCACCGTCCTCGGGTACTTCTTGAGGAAGTCCTGCTTGACGATGAGGTGGGTGGTGACGAACTGCCCGTTCGGCCACAGGTCCTTCTCGTTGACCAGCAACTTGCCCTTGGACTCGAGAATCATCCGGCTGAGGTTCGGCTCGGGCACCCAAGCGCCGTCGATCGCGCCCTGAGCGAACGCCTGCAGCGCGGTCGCGTTGTCCTGCGGGAGCACCGACACGTCGCCGCCGCCCTGCTGGTCGGCGTTCAGGCCGTTCTGCTTGAGCCAGGACCGCAGCGCCACGTCCTGGGTGTTGCCGAGCTGCGGCGTCGCGATCTTTTTGCCCTTGAGGTCGGCCGGGCCGTTGATGCTCGGCTTGACGACCAGGCCTGCGCCGCCGGACGTGCTGCCCGCGATGATCTTCAGGCCGGCGCCCTTGGACTGGGCCCAGCCGTTGATCGCCGGGTTCGGGCCGATGTACGTGGCGTCGATGGCCCCGGAGAACAGCGCCTCGATCGCCGCGGGACCGGCGTTGAACGTCTTTGCTTCCAGCTTCGTGCTGCCCAGGGACTGCTGGAAGAAGCCCTTGTTCACGCCGACGAGCGCGGGCGCGTGGGTGATGTTCGGGAAGTATCCCAGCCGGATGGTCTTCGCCTCGCCGTTGGTCCCCGAGGAGGAGTCGTCGCCGCATGCGGTGAGGGCGGTCGCGGTCAACAGGGTGGTCGCGGCTAGGGCAAGCGCACGGAAAGTGCGGGAGCTCATGCTCACTCCTAATTCTTGAGGGTGGCGATGGAGAGTTCGGCAAGGGTCTTGTGGTCGACGACGCCCTCGATGGCCTCCTCGACCGCGACCCACACGTCGCGGAGGCCGGTGGCCGCGCCGCGGTACGCCGTGGTGGCGGTAGGCAGGCCCCGCACCGTGGTCAGCGCGCCGCCTACCGCGCGGACCACGGCGCCGACCGTGATGTCACGGGCCGGCCGGGCCAGTGCGTACCCGCCGTCGACGCCGCGGTGGCTGTGCAGGAGGCCGGCCCGGCGCAGGTCGAGCAGGATGCCGTGGAGAAAGCTGAGCGGGATGTCCTGGGCCGCCGCCAGCGTCGCGGCCTTGACCAGGCTGGGGTGGTCGGCGGCGACGGCGAGCATGGCGCGGACGGCGTAGTCGGTGCGTGCCGAGACGTACACGTGGTCGTCCTCTCGGTACGGGGATGGATCAAACTCTGCTTTCCCTATCTGACACATGGGAATAATGGACGAGGGAGGATTACCGCGTCAAGGCCGGATCTGAATGCCGGGACGAACCCGAGGGCGTACCCTCGGTCGCCGTGGGGAAGCAGGGCACCACCGCCGTACGCATCGGGCTGCACGAGGTGTCCGGTCTGCGCTGGCCGAAGCAGCCGCTGACCGGCGACGGCGCGCGCGAGAACATCGCGGTCCCGCTGCCCCGCCTGCCGTGGTCGAAGGCCGCGATCGAGGTGCCGCTCGGCGCCAGTGCCGCCCGCCGCGTGGCGCGCGTCACGACGCTGCGTCGGATCTTCGGGTACGGCGTCGCACCGTTGATCATCGTGCTCTTCGTCGTCGCGGACGTGTTGCTGATCGGGGGCCGCTTCGGCGACCTCAAGCCGGCCGGTTGGCTCTTCGCGGTGCTGGGCGTGGTCGGCGTGCTGCTTATCCTCACCGGCCTGATCCCGGACGCGGTGGCCCGCGCGATCGGCGCGCCGTACGTGACGCGCGGACACCTGCGTTTCCCGGCGGCCCGTACCGACGCGGTGGCGCAACTCGTCAAGCTGAACCCGAAGGCCACGATCGAGACCCGGTAGGTGCCCGTCTCGCGTCGGGCTAGATTCGTAGCGTGGCGCACAAGATGAAGATCCCCGCGACCAAGTATCCGGTCGAGCGGTTCACTCTCGACAACGGCCTGCGGGTGGTCCTCACTCCCGATCGCAGCGCCCCCGTGGTCGGCGTCGCCGTCGTCTACGACGTCGGCATCCGCAGTGAGCCCCAAGGCCGGACCGGCTTCGCCCACCTGTTCGAGCACCTGATGTTCCAGGGTTCGGAGAACCTGGAGAAGCTGGCCCACTTCCGGCACGTGCAAGGCGCCGGCGGTAGTTTCAACGGTTCCACGCACCTGGACTACACCGACTACTTCGAGGTGCTGCCGTCCGGCGCGCTCGAGCGCGCGCTGTTCCTGGAAGCCGACCGGATGCGTAGCCCCCGGCTCACCGAGGAGAACCTGCGCAACCAGGTGGACGTGGTCAAGGAGGAGATCCGGGTCAACGTCCTCAACCGCCCGTACGGCGGCTTCCCGTGGCTGAAGCTGCCGCCGGTGATGTTCCAGACATTCCCGAACGCGCACGACGGTTACGGCTCGTTCGAGGACCTGGAGAGCGCCACGGTCGCCGATGCAGAGGAGTTCTTCCGGCGCTACTACGCCTGCGGCAACGCGGTGCTCTCCGTCGCGGGAGACTTCGACGTGGCCCATGCCACCCTGCTCGTCGAGCGGCACTTCGGGGACGTGCCGGCCCGGCCCGCGCCGCCGCGTCCCGATTTCGACGAGCCCGACCTGGACACCGAGCGCCGCAACGCGTACACCGACCGGCTCGCGCCGCTGCCCGCGGTGGCGAGCGGCTGGCGGGTACCCGATCCGATCGGGGCGTTCGAGGACTTCCTGCCGTACGTGGTGTTGGCCGAGGTACTCACGGACGGCGACGCGAGCCGGCTCGTCGAGCGGCTGGTACAGCGTGACCGCGCGGCCACAACGATCGGCGGCTACATCGGCTTCATGGGCGACGAGTACCAGGTGCGCAACCCGACCGCGATGCTGTTGCAGGCGCACCTGCCGCCCGGTGGCGACGCGGACAAGGTGCTCCGCACGATCGACGAGGAGCTGGACCGGCTGGCGACCGGTGGGCTGAGGCCGGGCGAACTCGCTCGCACCCAGGCCCGGATGGCGACCCACCTACTGCGCGAGACCGACGCCGTACTCGGGCGCGCCCTGCCGATGGCCGTGCTCGAGCAGCAGCGTGGCCGACCGGAGCTGCTCAACGAGCTGCCGCGGCTCGTCGGCGAGGTCACCGAGGCGCAAATCGTCGCCGCCGCGGCAACGTTGCGGCCGGAGCGCCGCGCCACCGTCGAGGTCGCACCGGGAGCAGGAGAATGACACTTCACACGTTGCCGGACCTTATTCCGGACACGAAGCTCAAGCTGCCCCGGCAGGCCGAGCGGACGTTCGGCAGCGGCCTCACGGTCATCGCGGTACGCCGGCCCGGCGTGCCGCTGGTCGAGCTGCGCCTGCGCGTGCCGTTCGGCCGGGCGCCCCTCGCCCGGGCCACGCTGCTGTCCCAAGCGCTGTTCACCGGAACCGGCACGATGTCGAGCATCGACATCGCGGCCGAGCTGCAGGCGGTCGGTGGCGGGCTCGCCGCCGGGCTCGACCCGGACCGGCTGCTCGTTACCGGCAACGCGCTGGCCGCGGGGCTGGACCGGATGCTCGAGATCCTGGCCGGTGTGCTGACCGACCCCGCCTATCCGGCTGAGGAGGTGGCCACCGAGCGCGAACGGCTCGTCGACCACATCCAGGTCGCGCTGAGCCAGCCCGCGCATCTCGCGCGGACCGCGCTGCTCAAGCGCATGTACGGGCGGCATCCGTACGCGGTGCAGACGCCCGAGCCCGAGCAGGTCCGCGGAGTACGCCCGGCACAGTTGCGCGCGTTACACGCCGACCGGGTACGCCCCGACGGCGCGGTGCTCGTGCTTGTCGGCGACATCAGCCCGGAGAAGGCCATCGACGCGGCCGAGAAGGCGCTCGGCAGCTGGACCGGCCCGGGCCGTGATGGCAACGTGCCGCCTACGCCGGCGCTCCAGCCCGGTCCGCTGGTGCTGGTCGACCGCCCCGGTTCGGTGCAGTCGTCGCTGCGGATAGCGCTGCCGGCCGTGTCGCGTACCCATCCCGACTACGCCGCGCTTCAGCTCGCCAACTTGATCTTCGGCGGCTACTTCTCGTCGCGGTGGGTGGAGAACCTCCGCGAGGACAAGGGCTACACGTACGGGCCGCACACCAACATCGAGCACTTCGTCGCCGGCTCCGCGCTGGTCGCGGCCGCGGAGGTGGCTACCGAGGTGACCGGCCCGTCGCTCCTCGAGACGCTGTACGAGCTGGGCCGCATCGCCAGCCTGCCGCCCGGCGAGGAGGAGCTCGAGCAGGCCCGCCGGTACGCCCTGGGCACCCTTCGGCTCGGCATGTCCACCCAGGCCGGGCTCGCCGCGCTGGCCAGCATGTACGCGAGCGCCGGCCTGCGCTTGGACTATCTGCGCGAGCACTCGGCCGCGCTGGTCGCGGCGACCCAAGAGGAGGTGGCCGAGGTGGCGGCCCGCTACCTCGCCCCGTCACAAGCGGTCATGGTGGTGCTCGGCGAGGCCGACAAGGTGCAGGGCCCGCTCGCCGCGCTCACCCCGGTGGAGCGCGGCAGCGCATGAGCAAGTGCACCGAGCGCAGCGACGGCCGCGAGCGCATGCGAAAGGCGAGCCCGTCATGAGCGAGTGCACCGAGCGCAGCGTGGGCCGCGAGCGCATGCGAAAGGCAAGCCCGCCATGAGCGACGCCGAGCAGCCGGACGTGGGGGAGCAACCGGGCATTCCGCCATTGGCCCGTACCACCCTGGACCGCGCGGCTCGTCACCGGCGCGACGAGGCGTGGCTCGCCGACGCGTGGAAGCGCGGCGACGTGCTCGTCGTCGACATCGCGCACGGTGGCCGCGCGCTGGTCCGCGACCGCCCCGACGGCAGCACCGAACTCGTGCTGGTGGACTCGTCGGCGGCACCGGACGGCGATCGGTTGTTCCTCGGTGTCGACCCGGATGGCACGCCGATGTTCAGCGTCGACGCGCCGCTGCCGGCGATCGACGGCACCCGCGCGGCGACGCTGCGAGACGTCGGGCACCTGCTCGACGACCGAGATGCCGGGGTGTTCAGCGCCGCCGCGGCACTGGCGAACTGGCACGCCACGCACCATTACTCGCCGCGGTCCGGGCAGCCGACCACCGTCACCGACGGCGGCTGGGTCCGGGTCGACGCGGACGGCCGGGAGATGTGGCCGCGTACCGACCCGGCCATGATCGTACTGATCCACGACGGCGTCGCCGGGCCCGACGGCCGCTGCCTGCTCGGGCACAACGCGGCCTGGCCCAGCACGGACGGCAGCCGTCGGTTCTCGACGCTGGCCGGATTCGTCGAGCCGGGCGAGTCGGCCGAGGCCGCTGTCGCGCGCGAGGTGATGGAGGAGGTCGGGATACGGCTACGCGCGCTGCATTACGAGGGCAGCCAGGCATGGCCGTACCCGGGGTCACTGATGTTGGGCTTCACCGCCGTGGCCGACCGCGGGCAACAGATCACGGTCTACCCCGAGGAGATCGATGAGGCGCGGTGGTTCACCCGCGCGGAGATCCGGCAGATGATGGCCGGGGACTATATCGATCCGGGGAGTGGCGTCGCGATGTATCTACCTATGCGCGCCTCGATAGCGTTGTATCTCATTCAACGTTGGTTGGGCGATTTTCCCGTTAAGGAATTTAAATTCGTCTAATCAGAAGTCTTCTTGGTTATTTCTGCAACCTGCCAACCTCGCCCTTGCGTCTGGATGTGCAAAGACGGGAGAGGTGGTAGTCGATGACGCAGGTCGAAGCGCCGGCGTGGATCCCGATGGCGGCCGCCGAGCGCGCGCAGTTCGAGCGTGATGGCTTTCTCCTGATTCGATCGGTGTTGAATCAGGAGGAAATCGCGCGAGCGCGGACGGCCATTCTTCGGTACCGGGAGAAAGTGGGCGCGGTCGGCGCCTTACACCAGCTGTCCGCGGTCACGACCTTGCCCGAGTTGGCATTCCTGCTCGATCACCCGGTCGCATTTCGTTACGTCTGGTCGCTGCTCGGCTGGAACGTCCACGTCTACCACTCCCACATCGACGTGCACCCGCAGCTCCACGAACGGCAGAAGGACTGGTGGCACTGGCACCAGGACGGGGGTCGGCAGAACCGTGAACTCGAGACCGATCCGCGGCCGCGGATGTCGGTGAAGCTCGCGTACTGGCTGTCGGACGTCAGCGAGACCGGACGCGGCAACTTCACTGTGCTTCCCGGCAGCCACCGCACCAACTGGCTGCCCGGGCCGCCGAGCCGCGGCGTACCGTGGCCGCCGCCCCAGGGCGCGCTGCAGATCACCGCCGGCCCGGGCGACCTGGTGGTCTTCGACCGGCGGCTGTGGCACGCGCGCTCCGACAACTACTCGCCGATCACCCGCGTCGGGGCGTTCTTCGGGTACACGTACCGGTGGGTGGCCGCACGCGACGAGGTGGGCGACCTGCCGAACCGGGCCGAATGGGCCGGGTTCAACGACGTGCAGCGCCAGTTGCTCGGCGGCGCCCGCGACGGCAGCGGCGATCACGCGTGGGGACACCATCCGGAGACCACCCCGCTGTACGGCGAGCTGAAGCGGCACGGGCTGCTGGACTCCAGCATCCCGGCCCTGATCCCGTAGCCCGCGCGCCCGTATCGATCTCGACACGCCGGGGCGGGTCGCGGATGACATATCCGGTCAAGGGTCCGCTGCCGGATGGATCATTCGGCGGCCGCGCTGCGGCCGGGTCAGGCGTTGAGGGCGGCCAGCTGTTCCTTGACCTGGATGATCGACGGGTTCGTCATGGCGGACCCGTCGACGAAGCGCACGGTCGGGACGGTCCGGTTTCCGCCATTGACGCTCATGACGTACTCGGCCGCACTGGGATCCTTCTCGATGTCGACGACGTCGTACGCGATGCCCTCGCGGTCGAGCTGCGACTTGAGCCGATGGCAGTAGCCACACCAGGACGTCGAGAACATGGTCAGCATCGGTCGGGATCCCTTCGAAGATGTCACTTGGCACAACGCCTTCCCGTGAAACGTCAGACGGGGATGCCATGATTCCCGGTTGTGACAGCTGAGCGCGTCTTGTCGGGTCTCGACCCCGAGCAGCGTAAGGCCGTGACAGCGCCCGCCGGCCCGGTCTGCATCCTGGCCGGCGCGGGCACGGGCAAGACCCGGGCGATCACGCACCGGATCGCATACCGGACGTTGATCGGGGAGATCAGCCCGCGGCACGTGCTGGCGGTGACGTTCACCACCCGCGCCGCCGCCGAGATGCGGGCCCGGCTGACCGCGCTGGGCTCGGCGGGAGTGCAGGCGCGTACGTTCCACGCCGCAGGGCTGCGCCAGGTGCGCTATTTCGCGCCCCGGCTGCTCGAGGGCCGTGCCATGCCGGAGCTGCTGGAGAGCAAAGCCCGGCTGGTCGGGCTCGCGGCCGCGCGGGTGGGGGTCCGCGCCGACCGGACGGCGTCGCGGGATCTCGCCGGCGAGATCGAGTGGGCGAAGTCTTCGCTGGTCGAGCCTGGGGAGTACGTGGTGGCGGCGGCCAAGGCGCTGCGCGACCCGCCGTACGAGGCCGCGAAGGTGGCGGAGATCTTCGCTGCGTACGAGTCGCTGAAGCGGCGCCAAGGCGTGATCGACTTCGAGGACATGCTGCGCGCCGCGGTCTGGGGCATCGAGGAGCACCCGGACGTCGCCGACCAGATCCGGGCGCAGTACCGGCACTTCGTGGTGGACGAGTACCAGGACGTCAACCCGCTGCAGCAGCGCCTGCTGGAGGCCTGGCTGGGCGGCCGCGACGACCTGACCGTGGTCGGCGACGCCAGCCAGACGATCTACTCGTTCACCGGGGCGACATCGTCGTACCTGATCGACTTCCCGCGGCGGCGGCGCGACGCCGTGGTGGTCCGGCTGGTCCGCGACTATCGCTCGACGCCGCAGGTGGTGGGCCTCGCGAACGCGGTGATCAAGCAGGCCCGCGGCAGCGAGGCCAAGCTGCGGCTCGAACTCGTCGGACAGCGGCCGCCCGGCGGCGAACCGGAACTCAAGATCTTCCCGGATGAGGCCGCCGAGGCCACCGCGGTGGCGCGGCGCTGCCGCGAGCTGATCGGCTCGGGCACGCCGGCCAGCGAGATCGCGGTGCTGTTCCGGACCAACGCCCAGTCGGAGTCGTACGAGGCGGCGCTGGCCGAGGTCGAGGTGCCATACGTGGTGCGCGGCGCCGAGCGGTTCTTCGAGCGCGCCGAAGTGCGGCGGGCCATGGTCGCGTTGCGCGCCGCCGTGCGGTCCATTTCGGAGGAGGCGCCGCTCGTCGAGGCGGTCGTCGAGGCGCTTTCCGCCACCGGCTGGGCCCGCGACCGGCCGCCGCCCGGCGGCGCCCAGCGGGAGCAGTGGGAGGCGCTGGCCGCGCTGGTCAGCCTGGCGGAGGAGATGGCGAACGCCGATGCCGCCGCTTCGGCGTCCGCGCTGTCGTCGGTGGGGCCGGCCGATGCGGCGCGGCGCGACGCCTCGTTGGCCGCCTTCTGCGACGAGTTGGCGCGGCGCGCCGACCAGCAGCACGCGCCCACGGTTGAGGGTGTGACGCTCGCCTCACTGCACTCGGCGAAGGGTCTGGAGTGGGACGCGGTGTTCCTGGTGGGGCTCGCGGACGGTACCCTGCCGACCACCTACGCGAAGACGCCGGACCAGCTCGAAGAGGAGCGCCGGCTGCTCTACGTCGGAGTGACCCGGGCACGGCAGTGGCTCTGGCTTTCGTACGGGCAGTCCCGCTCGCCCGGCGGCCGGCCCCGGCGGCCGTGCCGGTTCCTGCCGCAACTGGACCGCTCGGGTGGGCCCGAGCGAGCCGCGTCCAGCCTGAGTCGGAAACCCGTCAGTCGGCGCAGCCAAGTCGTCTCCTGCCGGGTATGCGGAGCCACGCTGTTGGCCGGCGCGGACCGCAAGCTGGGGCGTTGCCCCACCTGCCCATCCGACCTGGACGAGGACCTGTACGAGCGGCTCAAGTCATGGCGGTCGCGGGTGGCGGCGGAGCTGAAAGTCCCTGCGTACGTGGTGTTCACCGACGCGACGGTGGTGGCCATCGCGGAGCGCCGGCCGAGCGCTCCGCCGGAGCTGCTCGCGATCGCCGGGATCGGCCCCCGCAAGTTGGGCCAGTACGGCCCCGCGGTCTTCGCGCTCGTGGGCGGCGCGAGCCCCGATGATCTCGTGGCAGAAAACTTCGGAAAGTAGTCCGTTAATTCGTTTGCCCTCTGTGTAGCGCGAGGCTTAGCCTCGTTGCACACCTTGACGAGCGCGGCTTTTCGCCATGCTCAACGGGGCAGGCAACACCCATCATCGAGCGCAAATCAGTGGAGGAGGTGGCATCGATGGAGAGCTACACGATTCAGCGACCGTCGCTGCTGCTTGCTGCTGTCTGCGCTCCGTCGGCTTCCTGGCTGCCGTCCACCGCGTCCGCCGCGGTACGGGCCGCCAAGCCGGCTCCGGATTCGCAGGTGCACCAGGTCCAGACCCAGGCCGAGCTGGCTCGGACTCTGGTTCTCACCGGCGGCAGCAACGGGACCAGTGGGTCCATCTCCATCAAGGGCTTCGTGGGCAGCAACGTCTCCGTCAAGCGCATGACGGATGGTGCCAGCGGTGTCCCGCCTCGAGGAAGGCCGGTCTGATCAACAGACCTCAACCGGCTCACCTCGAGGCCGCGGAACCCGTAACCGGGATCCGCGGCCTCACTTATTGCCGGCTTACCGGCCGGCCTGCACGACCTGCACGGCGATCCAGAAGATCGAGAGAAGAGAGAGGTGACCGGGCTTTATGAGTCTGGCGCTGGCCCCACTCGACGTGAGCGTCGAGCTTGAGGCAAACCTGCCCTGTCGGAAGTTCGACCCGGACCTGTGGTTCTCGGACTCCCCGGCCCAGCTGGAACTGGCCAAGTCGCTCTGCGGGGACTGCCCGCTGCGCGTCGAGTGCCTGGCCGGCGCGGTCGAGCGGAGCGAGCCCTGGGGAGTCTGGGGCGGCGAGATCTTCGAGCGTGGCGCGATCGTCCCGCGCAAGCGGCCCCGCGGCCGTCCGCGCAAGGTCGACGTCGCTCGCGACGCCGAGCTGGCGATCGAGGTCGAGGAGCGGCTCGCCGCGAACGGTCTCGAGTCCCGCAACTCGGTCCGACTGGCGGCATGACATGACCATCACCACTCCCTACCGAGAGACGGAAACCGTAGCCATGAGCACGAACGGAGCCACGAAGGTGAAACTTCTCCAAGAAGCGTTGTCCCGCGCCCGAATGCGTCGGCCTCAGGCGCACCGCCGCTCTGAGGCGTACCGTCCCGCCCGCGAAATCGCCATGCAGGCCCATCGCCGGGCCGCCGACGAACTCGGCGGTGGACGCCTCTAGCCGACGCCCTCACCAACCAGCATCGAGAGGCTCGTCCGCGCGTGCGGGCGAGCCTCTCGCTAGGCCGCCGGCACGAAACCCGGCAACCACCTCTCGAGGATCGCCCGGTACGGAGCCTTCGCCTCCAACTGGCAGAGGACGCCGATCGAGCCGAGCGTCACCCGATGGATCAGCAGGTACGAAGGCGGCAGGTTGAGCTTCCGGCTGAGCTGGTACGCCGGCGAGCGCGGACTCGACAACCGCGCCGCCTCGCCGCGGAGCCAGGCCCGGGTGAAACGGAATTCCTCCATCGCGACCGGTTCGATCATCGGGCGCAGGAACTTCAGCACCGCCTCCGCGTCGATCTCGTCGTCGGGCTTGAGGAAGCCCTCGGCGCGGAGACCGTCCGCGACAGCCTCGGCTTGGCCGTCGAGCGCGAGCCGGGCCAGGCGACCGATCGGCTCGGGATGCCCGCCGGGAAGCCGGGCGACGGCGCCGAAGTCGATGACGCCGAGCCGGCCGTCGGGCAGGATCCGGAAGTTGCCCGGGTGCGGGTCGGCGTGCAGCAGGCCGACCCGGGTGGGCGCCGAGAAGTGCAGCGTAGCCATGAGACGGCCGGCCTCGTTGCGGTCGGGCTCGGTGCCGTCGCCGATCACCGTGGCCAACGGGGTGCCATCGACCCACTCGGTGACGAGCACCCGTGGGGCCGACGCGACCACGCGCGGCACGAAGATCTCGGGATCGTCGGCGTACGCGGTGGCGAACGCGCTCTGCGCCTCCGCCTCCAGCGCGTAGTCGAGTTCCTCGGTGATCCGCGCACGCAGCTCGGAGAGCAGCGGCTTGACGTCGATGCCCGGTTGGATGATCCGGAACATGCCGGCCAGCCGGGACAGCTGCTTGAGGTCAGCGAGCAGCGCGTCGCCAGCCCCTGGGTACTGCACCTTGACGGCGACCTGCAGCGTCTTCGGCCGCGCGTTCCGGCGGGACGGCGGCAGCTTCCACACCGCTTTATGCACCTGGCCGATGCTGGCCGCGGCGGCCGGGCTGTCGTCGAACTCGGCGAACCGTTCCCGCCAGTCCGGCCCGAGCTGCTCGGCGATCGCCTTGTGCACGCTCGCCACGGGCATCGGCGGCGCCGCCTCCTGAAGCTTGGTGAGCGCCTGGCGGTACGGTCCCGCCATCTCCTCGGGCAACGCCGCCTCGAACACCGACAGCGCCTGGCCGAATTTCATCGCCCCGCCCTTGAGCTGGCCCAGGACGCTGAATAGCTGCTCGGCCGTGCGCTGCTGGATGTCGGCGGAGATGACGTCATTGGCGATACCGACCGCCCGCTTGCCCAGTCCGAGTGCCGTGCGCCCGGCGAAGCCCAGGGGGAGCGCGGCAAGTTTGACGGTCCGGGATGCCGCACGGCGCGGTATGTCGCTCACCAGATCATTGTGACCGAACGTTCGGCTTTCAACTGGCCGGGTCGGCTCTGAGTCCGCGCCGGGTGCACAGGCACCTGGGGTGCGGCGGCCAGGTACGCCGGCGGAACCGCCCGGGAGCGGTGATCTCGACGGCCGCGCCCAGCGTCCCGGGCGCACCGCCATCCAGGAAAGCCAGCGCCTCGGCCGTCGCGTAGCCGGTCGCCGCGAGGAGCGTGGCGACGCCGCACGGCTCTGGTGCCGCGCCGTCGAGCCGGGTGGACAGCTCCGGCCAGTCCGCGTCGCGGTCGTGCCGGTGCAGGTCGATGCAGTTCAAGCAGGGGGCGCCGGCGGCCGGCACGAGCGGGCCGATCACGGCCGCCCCCTCCCGGATCGCGACGGCCAGGTGGGCTTGGCGCCGCCGGGCATGACCCGCGGCGAGCAGGGACACCGGCTGGTCATACCCGAGTTGGATGACGAGGGTCGCCGAACCGCGCCGTACGGTCCGGGTTTCAGTCTCCGGCGCGGCGCGGCGAATGGCGTCCGCGACCGCCGCGGCGCGCGGGCGACCGATGTCGGCTGCGGTCAGCGGGCCGCCGGCCAGCTCGGCCGGGCCGACCCCGCCCGGCAGATCGGGATGGACGTGGCCGACGCCTCCCTCGGCGAGGGCGACCGCGATGGACGCCGCGAGCCGTCCGCGGCCGGCGATTACCACCCGGGCCACGGCGCGCTTGCGCAGGGTCTGGGCCGGCGACAGACCGTCCCGCCGTCGGTGCAGCGCGAGCGCGGCGACCTCGCCACCAAGCCGCCGGCGCGCGGCGTCCGGCAGGGACGCCGGAAACAAGCTCGGCGCGGACAGCACCAAGCCGGCCGCGTGCAACGCGTCGAGAAGCTCGCGGGCGTCGTCCGCGGACACGCCGTCCTCGGCGGCCTCGGCCAGCACGACCCGCTCGGGTCGGGCGCCGTCGAGGAGGTCCAGGATCCGTGCCGCGCGGGGATCGGGCAGATCGATGAGTACGGCCCGAGCCGGGTCGAGGCCCAACTGCAGCGTGTGCGGCCCGCGCCAGACGCGGGGTAGGCCGGGCAGAAGCGTTGGCCGCAGCAAACCGGACCGGATCATGCGTGACAGCTTGTCACGAGTGGTGCGCGGAGAGCCCCGGCTGTCCACAGGGCGTCAGACCCCGGACCCAGGTTTATCCACAGGGCAGCGGGAGTTGTCCACAGCTGGGAGTGATTCGTCGCCATGACGCAACGTGCCGCGCGTCGGAAGGGAGGGGCGGGTCGGCCGCCCCTCCCTCACGCTCTCCTGTACGGCCGGGTCAGACCTTCGCCTTGCCCAGGATCCGGTTGACCGTCGTGCCGCAGACCGGACACTTGCCCTTGGCCATGTTCATGCCGGTCTTCGACACCTCCACGGTGCCTTGGAAGTCGCGCTTCTCCTTGCACTTGACGCAGTAGCCGGTGTACGTGTTGTCGGCCACGGTTCCTCCTCGTCATGTCGTCGGCCGGGTCGGCCCGGTGCCCTGCTCGCGGCGTCAGGCCGCGACCTGCGTTCGGCGCTGGACCCGCTCCGCGACCACGTGGATGTGGCCACCCGCTCGAGGCGATCACTACCCAGGTCCGGCCATTTCCATGTCAGCGCAGCATCGACGGCGTCGTCGATGTCGCGAGTCCGCCGGGCGGACTGTCCCCTTCTACGGTCTTTTGCCGGTGACCACGATGAAACTGGCAAAGGCTCCGAAATAGGATGGCCGTGTGGGCCGCGGTACACCCGGCCGATCGGCTATCGTCTTGCCCTGTTGTGGCTGGGGAAAATTTTCCCGTCGTTCCACAACGAAGTGCTCATATCCGGCGCACGTCGTGGGGCGTGCCCTTGCGGTGACATGGGTCTCACGAATTACCGTCTCAACGTGAACCCGAATCTGGGCCTCGCGAGCCGGTAATGGCCCGCGCGCGCAAGCCTGTCGTGGAAGTGCGGCGCAGCCGGCGCCGCCGGCGAACGGTATCCGCATATCGCGACGGCGAGCGGGTCGTCGTGCTCATCCCGGACCGGTTTTCCCGAGCCGAGGAGACCGAGTGGGTCGAACGGATGCTGGCCCGGCTGGCCGCTCGGGAGGAGCGGGGCCAGCGTACCGATGACGAACTGACCTTGCGTGCCCGGCGGCTGACGTCGCGCTACCTCGCCGATCATGCCCGGCGGATCGCGCCGGCCAGCGTTCGCTGGGTCACCAACCAGAACGGCCGCTGGGGCTCCTGCACGCCCGACGACGGCACGATCCGGATCTCGCACCGCGTCCAAGAGATGCCCGAGTGGGTGATCGACTACGTACTCCTGCACGAGCTGGCCCACCTCGTGGTGCCGAGCCACAGCGCCCGCTTCTGGGACCTGGTCAACCGCTACCCCAAAGCGGAGCGTGCCCGAGGCTTCCTGGAAGGAATCTCGGCCGCCACCGGCCTGGTCCTAGCCGACGACTGACCCGGCCGACGGTAGGTTGGTGGGGTGGTCCGGCGCGTTGTGGTGGCACTGCTGGTGCCGGTTACCTGGCATCCGCCCGGGGTTGATCTGCGGAAGTGGCGGTCCGCGCTGGCCGAGGACGTCGTCGATCTGCTCGCGATGCTGGCCCAGGCCGAGCCCGCCATTGCCACCACCCCCGACGACCGCCCGCTGGCCGAGGAGATCGCCTGGCCCGGAATGCGGATCTACCAGGTGGCCACGGCCACGGTCCTTCCGGTGCTCGCCGCCGCCACCGCGGACGGCTTCGAGCAGGCCGCGGTCATAGCCGCAGACGCCGCTGACGTACCCGGCATGATCCTCGGCAAGCTGTTACGGCCGCTCGAGACCAAGCCGGTCGCGGTCGCGCCGGGCGGCCCGGACGGCGGACTGCTGGGTGTCGCGACCCGCCTACCTCCGCCGGCCTGGCTCATCGATCACGAGTTGGACCGTGCGTCCGCCATGATGCTGCGCAAGACCGCACCGCGGCCGGGCGACGTTCAGTCGACACCCGACTGGCGCCGGCTGCGCGGCCCGGCCGACCTCGCCACCCTCGACCCGGCCCTGGAAGGCTGGGAGAACACGAGGGCCCTGCTCGGCGGCTGACGCGCGCTGCCGTCCGGACCGCCCTGCCGACGCGCCCGCGCGGCCGTCCGGATCGCCCTGCCGGCGGGCCCGCGCTGCCGGACGGGATCGCTCGGGCCGTGAAGCAGATCGCCGCCGTCAGGCCTCCGGCTTGTCCTCGCCGTCCTCCTTGCCGAGGTTCTCCAGCTCGGAGATGTCCCAGTCGGCCTGGGACCGCGCGAACGTCTGCGGGTCGGCGAAGTCCTCGTCCGTCGGCAGCAGGTCCGGGTGGCTCCACAGCGCGTCCCGGCCCTGGATCCCGCGGTGTTCCGTGACGGCCGCCCACAGGGCACCGGCCTCGCGGAGCCGCCGCGGTCGCAGTTCCAGGCCGACCAGCGCGGCGAACGTCTGCTCGGCCGGGCCGCCCGCGGCGCGCCGGCGGCGGAACGCCTCGCCGAGCTGGATCACCGACGGCAGCCGGTCGCCAGCGGCGGCGTCGACCACGTACCCGACCCAGCCCTCGATCAGCGCGAGCGCCGTCTCGAGGCGGGCAAGGCTCGCCTTCTGCTGCGGGGTGTCCTCCGGCGTGAAGACGCCCTCGAGCGCCATGGCCTGCATCGACTCCGGATCGGACGGGTCGACGCGGCTCATCGCCTCCTCGATCGCCTCGCGGTTCACCGTGATGCCGTTCGCGTAGGTCTCCACGGCGTTCAGCACGTGCGCGCGCAGCCACGGCACGTGCTGGAAGAGCCGCTGGTGGGCCGCCTCGCGCAGTGCCACGTACAGGCGTACCTGATCCTCGGGGATCTCCAGGCCGTCGCCGTACTCCTTGATGTTGGCCGGTACGAGCGCGGCCGTGCCGGCCGGTCCCAGCGGAAGCCCGATGTCGCCGGCCGAGAGGACCTCCGCGGCGAGCTGGCCGAGTGCCTGGCCGAGCTGGCCCCCGAAGAGCGCGCCGCCGAGCGTGGCGACCATCGACTGCATCGGGCCGAGCTGCGCGCGGGCCTCCTCGGGAACGAGGTCGCTCATGGCGCCGACCATCTGGCCCGCGATCGGGTCGCACAGCTTCTTCCACACGTCGAGCGTGTTGTAGATCCACTCGTTGCGGTTCCAGGCCGCGGCGGTGCGGATGCCGGAGGGGAGCGCCGACACGGGATCGAGCCACAGGTCGGCGAGCCGCAGAGACTCCTCGACGCCGTTACGCTCGACGATGGTCACGGCGGGGTCGCCGGAGCCGCTCAGCTGGCTGGCCGCCACCTGACGGGCCAGGTCCCAGTTGACCGGGCCGCCGCCCGGCGTGGCGAACATCTGCTGCAGCTGCGCCATGAACTGCTGCATCTGCTGCGGGTCGGAGGGGTCGGGCGGCTCGGCGCCCGGCAGGGAGAAGCCGAACGGAATATCAGGCACGTGTCAACGGTACGCGCGCAGACGGCTCCCGTGACCAATGGAGGTATCAGCTCAGAGAGAACTCAGGGTAGATGGCTAAGCTCACGCGCATGAGACGTCGTGGTGTCACGGTAATCCTCGGCGCCCTGATCACCGCCCTACTGGCGATTGGTGTCATGGCCGCACCCCTGCCCTACGTGGTGCTGAAGCCGGGGCCGACCGTGAACACGCTCGGTTCGGACAACGGCAAAGAAGTGATCCACGTGACCAAGGCGTCCACCTCGACGTCCGCCGGGCAACTGAGGCTCACCACCGTCGGGGTCCAGCCGAAGGTCGAGCTCGTCTGGGCGATCCGCGGTTGGTTCAGCAAGGAACAGGCCGTCGTCCCGCGCGACTTGATCTACCCGCCCAATCAGACCGAGAAGCAGGTCGAGGAGCAGAACCAGCAGGAGTTCAAGACCTCGCAGACCAGCGCCGAGACCGTCGCACTGCGCGAACTCGGCTACCCGGTGGAAACGGTGGTCACCGCGGTGACGACGCCGGGACCGTCGGCCGGCAAGCTGAGCGAGGACGACGTCATCACCAGTGTCGACGGCACGGTCGTGACCAGCGCCAGCAAGTTGACCTCGCTGGTACAGGGCAAGAAGGCCGGCACGACGCTCACCATCGGCTACACCCGGGCCGGCAAGGCCGGCACCGTGCAGATCACCACCAAAGCTGACAAGGCCGGCGGTCCGCCGCGCATCGGCGTCCAGATCGAGCAGCAGCAGCCCCACCCCTTCACCCTCAGCATCGACCTGGACGAAATCGGCGGCCCGAGCGCCGGCCTGATGTTCACGCTGGGCATCGTCGACAAGCTGCGGCCCGCGGACCTCACCGGCGGCAAGATCATTGCGGGTACGGGCACCATTGACGACGAAGGCAACGTGGGGCCGATCGGCGGCATCCCGCAGAAGCTCGTCGGGGCTAAGCAGGCCGGCGCACAACTGTTCCTGGTACCGAAGGACAATTGCGCCGAGGCCGTCAAGAACGCCGTGCCCGGCCTGCCGATGGCCGAGGTGGCAACCGTGGACGACGCCCTCACCGCGCTGCATACCTTCACCACCGGCGGTACGCCGGAGCCATGCGCAGCCTCGTAACAATCTCCTCGCCGCCCGGACGGGGTGGCGCGACACCGTAGTGTGAAACCAGTCCGTGAGGGCCGGAAACCGGCGAGACCGAGTGTTCGGAGCCAACGTTGGTCATGCGTAACAGTCCTCTGCCGAGGATGAGCCGGCGCGGTCGCGTCACCGTCGGCGTCCTGGTCGGGGTATTCCTTCTTTTCACGCTGCTCGGCTGGGGCATCGACGCGTACACCGACTACCTCTGGTTCAACGAGGTCCATTTCACCGAGGTCTTCACCGGCGTACTGGTGACCCGGCTCGTACTCTTCCTGGTCATCGGCCTCTTGATGGCGCTGATCATCGCTGTCAACCTCTACCTCGCCTACCGCCTGAGGCCGCTGCTGCGGCCGCATTCGGCCGAACAGGCCACGCTCGAGCGCTACCGCATGGTCATCGGGCCTCGGATCGGCATCTGGATCACCGTGATCTGCGGCATCATCGGCTTCTTCGCCGGCCTGAGCGCTCAGAGTCGCTGGAAGGACTGGATGCTGTTCCAGAACTCCCAGTCGTTCGGCGTCAAGGATCCGCAGTTCAACGTGGATATCGGGTTCTACATCTTCGATTACCCGTTGTGGCGCTACCTGCTCGGCGTCGGCTTCACCGCCGTAGTGCTCTCGGTGATCGGGTCTCTGGCCGTGCACTACATCTTCGGCGGCGTCCGGCTCCAGGGCGTCGGCGAACGGATGACCTCGGCGGCCCGAGCCCATCTGACCGCCCTGGTCGCGTTCTTCGTGCTGCTCAAGGCGGTCGCGTACATCCTCGACCGGCGCGCCCTGCTGCTCGAGCAGCACGTCTCGCCGGGTCTCTACGGCGCCGGTTACACCGACGTCAACGCCCTGCTTCCGGCCAAGGAGATCCTCGCGTACATCTCGATCGTGGTGGCCATCGCGATCTTGGTGTTTTCCAACGCGGTGATACGCAACCTGGTCTGGCCCGGCATCTCGCTGGCGCTGCTGGCCATCTCGGCGGTCGCGATCGGCGGCATCTACCCGCTCGCGGTGCAGAACTTCACGGTGCAGCCGAGCCTGCAGGACAAGGAGTCGCCGTACATCGCGCGCTCGATCAACGCGACGCGCGCGGCGTTCGGCCTGCAGGACACGCAGATCAGCCCGTACGGCGCGTCGAACCTGGCGCCGCCGTCGACGCTCGCGTCCAACCCGAGCGCGCAGAACGTGCGGCTGATCGATCCGCAGCTCGTCTCCGAGGCGTTCACCCAACAGCAGCAGGTGCGCGGGTTCTACGACTTCGGGGCCAAGCTGGACGTCGACCGGTACACCGTCAGCAGCAGCACCAAGGACTACGTCGTCGGCGTACGCGAGATCAACGACAATCAGCTGACCACGCAGCAGCAGAACTGGCTCAACCGGCACACCGTCTTCACCCACGGGTACGGCCTCGTCGCGGCACCCGCCAACCAGGTGGTCTGCGGCGGCTTGCCGTACTTCGTCTCCGGCTTCCTCGGCGAGGAGCAGCAGGCCGGCTGTGCTTCGCCGACTGAGGAGATCAAGGTCGGCCAACCGCGGATCTACTTCGGCGAGCAGTCGACGGAGTACGCGATCGTCGGGCAGACCGACCCCAACAAGAAGGTGGAGTTCGACCGGCCGCAGCCCAACAACGCGACCGCCGAGGAGCGCTACACCTACGAGGGCACCGGCGGCGTACCGATCGGCTCGTACTTCCGCCGGCTGGTCTTCGCGATCAAGAACACCGAGAGCAACTTCCTGCTCTCGGACGCGATCAACAACGACTCCCGGTTGATGTACGTGCGCGACCCGCGCTCCCGCGTGGAGAAGGTCGCGCCGTTCCTGACCATCGACGGTGACCCGTACCCGGCCGTGGTGGACGGGCGGATCAAGTGGATCCTCGACGGCTACACGACGGCGGCGACGTACCCGTACTCGCAGCGGATCAACCTGCAGGAGCAGACCCGCGACGAGCTGACCAACCAGGGGACGTTCGCGCTGGCCCGCGACAACGTCAGCTACATGCGCAACTCGGTGAAGGCGACGGTCGACGCATACGACGGCACGGTCACGCTGTACCAGTTCGACGACCAGGATCCGGTGCTCAAGGCGTGGAACAAGGCGTTCGGGGGTCACCTCATCACGCCGAAGGCCGAGATCCCGCCCGACTTGGCGGCACACTTCCGCTACCCTGCCGACCTCTTCAAGGTGCAGCGCAACCTGCTGGCCAAGTTCCACGTCACCAACCCGGCCGAATTCTTCTCCGGACAGGACTTCTGGCAGGTGCCGAACGCGCCCGACAATCCCGACCAGCAGATCAAGCAGCCGCCGTACTACCTGAACGTGCAGCTGCCGGGCCAGACCGGGACCAGATTCCAGCTGACGTCCGCGGTCACCCCGAACGGCCGGGACAACCTGGCGGCGCTCATCTCCGGCTCATACGTCAACAACCAGCCGAGACTCGAGGTGCTCGAGCTACCCGATCAGACGGCCATCCAGGGCCCGGTCCAGGTTCATCAACGGATGACCAACAATGCGACGGTACGGTCCGAGCTCACACTGTTGTCCAACAGCAACCAATCCCAAGTGCTGTACGGCAACCTCATCTCGCTCCCGGTCGGCAACGGCATGCTCTACGTCGAGCCGGTGTACGTGAAGAGTGGGCAGGAGAACGCCGTACCGCTGCTTCAGAAGGTCTTGATGTCATACGGCGACGGCGGTACCTATGTCGTACTCGCGGACAGCCTGAAGCAGGGCCTGGACCAGTTGGTCGCCCAGGGCAAGAATGCGCAGAACCCACCACCGGGCGGCGTCAACACAAACCCGCCCCCGCCCGCCGGCGGCGGCCAGTCGCCGACGTTGACGCCGCAGCTGGCCCAGGCCGCCGCCGCGGTCGACACGGCCATCGAGAACGTGCGCAAGGCGCAGCAGTCCGGCAACTTCCAGCAGTACGGGGCGGCGCTCCAACAGCTGGATGCCGCGATGACCGCGTTCCAGAACGCCCAGAAGGCGGCGACCGGCTCGGCGACCCCGACCGCCGGCCCGTCGGCGAACCCGTCCGCAAGCGCGCCGACCAGCGCGGCGCCAACCCCGGGCGGCTGACGTTCCCGCTCTCGTCGAAGGGTGGCCCGCCGGCTCGGTCCGGCGGGCCACCTTGGGTGTGTGCGAGCTCTCCCGGGGTCGTTTTGCGGCTGGCCGACGGGTTGCGCTAGTGTTAACAGGCCGACGCGGGGTGGAGCAGCTCGGTAGCTCGCTGGGCTCATAACCCAGAGGTCGCAGGTTCAAATCCTGTCCCCGCTACCAGGGAGAATGGCCCCTCAGAGTTCATCTGAGGGGCCGTTTTCGTGCCCGTTGCTAACGGATTCGCTAACGTCCGTCAGGACGCTGTCCACGAACGGTGCGGCAACCGTCCCGGCAGCTTCGCGGTCCATGCCCGGCAGGGCATGTTGGTAGACGCTGGCGGTGAAGCCTTCCGAGTAGTGTCCGAGCCGAGCATTGACAATCTTGAGGTGGACACCAGCCTTGAGAGCGGCGGTCGCGTGGCTGTGACGCATGTCGTGCAGCCGGATGTGCGGAAGCCCGCAGCGCTGAGACAGGCGATGAAAACGCTGCCTGATCACGTCGGGGTGGACGGGCCGGCCGTTCTCCCACGTGAAGACGCGATCGGTGTCGTCGTAGTCGCTGTCGAAGAACGCTCGCTCTCCGCGCTGAATGTCCTGCCAGACGCGCAACGCCTCCATGGTGGCGGGGTCCAGAGATGGTGGCAAGGCGCAACGGCCGCTGCCGGATTCGATCGTACGAGAAGACGCAGGCCGTACGTTCGCCATCATCGAGCTTGCGGTAGCCGCAGAGTATCGCCGACGTGGAATCGCCAAAACGATGCACGATGCCCTCCTGACCGACGCCAGTGAAGAACGGGTCACGCTGCTAGTCAGACCAGAAGCCATGCCCGCACGCAGTGCGTACGAGCATTGGGGTTACGCACAAGTGGGAACCATTAGGCCGTGGCCAGAGGCACCCCTATACGACGCCATGGTGCTCGACCTGAGACACCGCGGATAGGTCAGCCACCGGTTGGCACAAGGGTCGCCAATAGGGCCATCGCCGTCGATTGGCCGTCGATTGCCTAGTGCCACCTGATAGGTGACGGTTTGGCTTCATCGCACGGGTGACAATTTCTAGGCCCGCGGCGCGGTGGCCCCTCGGAACGCCGTTGTCGAAGACGACAGCCGCTTGGCGGGGAGCGCGTCCACGGAATCCATTCTCAGGCCTCCGGGGCGCGGGATCCGGGTCGGACGAGTCCGCTTTCGTAGGCGTAGATCACCACCTGGACCCGGTCGCGGAGGCCGAGCTTCTGCAGGATACGCGCGACGTGGGTCTTGGCCGTCGCGTCGCTGATAAACAGTCGGTCGCAGATCTCCGGGTTGGACAGTCCCGCCGCAAGCAGGTCGAGGACCTCCCGTTCGCGGGGGGTCAGGGCCGCGACGGCGCTGGGGGGACCTGCGGGTGGGGGCACGGGTTGGCGGGCGAACTGCTCGATGACGGACCTGGTGATCGATGGTGCAAGCAGAGCGTCGCCATTGGCGACGATGCGGACGGCGGCGGCGATCTCCTCAGGTGGTGCGTCCTTGAGCATGAACCCGCTGGCGCCGGCGCGCAGCGAATCGAAGACGTAGGTGTCGAGGCCGAACGTGGTCAGCATCAACACCCTGATGCCCGGATGCGCCCGGACGAGTCGTCGGGTCGCCTCGATCCCGTCCAACGACGGCATCCGGATGTCCATGAGCACCACGTCCGGAAGGAGCCGGGTTGCCACGTCGACGGCTTGCGCGCCGTCGACCGCCTCACCGACCACCTCGGTGTCCGGCTCGATCTCCAAAATCTTGCGCAGGCCCATGCGGACCAGGCCCTGATCGTCGGCGATGACCACCCGGATCATCGGTCCACCTCAGCGGATGGGAAGCAGGACGCGGACGCCGAACCCGCCGGCCGGACGACGTCCCGCGGCCAGGGTGCCGCCGTAGAGGGCCACCCGCTCGCGCATCCCCACCAGCCCGTGACCGCCCCGGTCGACCTCGACCGCACCGGGATCACCATCGTCGACGATCTCGATCTCGAGCGAGTCGACGCCATAGCACACCCGCGCCGTCGTGCGGGCGTGCCCGGCGTGCTTGAGCGCATTGGTCAGGCCCTCCTGGACGATGCGGTAGGCAGACAGGTCGATGCCGATGGGAATGTCGCGGCGCTCACCCTCGATCCGCAGATGAACGTCCAGCCCCGCCGCCCGCATCTGCGCGACCAGAGTCGCGAGGTCGGCGATACCCGGCTGTGGGGCGAGCGCATCATCGTCGTCGCCGCGCAGCATACCGACCAGACGCCGCGTCTCGGTGAGCGCGCCACGTCCGATCCGCTCGATCGTGCTGAGCACCTCGCGCGTGGACTCGTTCCCGGCCGCCAGCACCCGGCGCTCCGCGCCAGCCTGCACGACCATCATCGACACGTGGTGCGCGATCACGTCGTGCAGCTCGCGAGCGATCCGGGCCCGTTCCGAGACGACCGCTTCACGCTTGGCGAGGTCGCGCTCCCGTTCGGCCAGAACGAGGCGCCGGTCCCGGTCGCCGACGACCCAGCGCACCAGCACCATCACCACCACCGCCCCGGCGGTGAACGCCCACACCGGGTTGTCCAGATCGGGCGTGACCAGCTGCGGGGCCAGGTTGCTGGCCACGAAGAAGGCCACCCCGGCGATGAACCACCGGCGGGACGTCCACACGGTCAGCGCGTACAGCGCACAGAACCACCCGATCGTGACCGCTCCGGCCGGCAGGCTGACGAACGGTCCGGTCAGCACCAGTACGGTCTGCACGCCCAGACCAACCGCCGCCGGGAACCGGCGCCGCACCGCCACCGAAGCGGTGACCACGCCCCCGGCCAGCAGAGTGACCGCCCGGTCCACCATCCCCATCGAAATGATCGTGGCCTGCAGCACCAGGACTACGAACAGGACGGCCGCGAGCAGGTGGTCGACGCGACCGGGGTCGACACGCGCACGCATGTCCTCACGCTAGGTGCGCGACCTCGCGGCTGTCATCCACAACCCGGCCGACCTCGCCGGTCGGCACATCGCCCGGTCGGCCGACCCCAAACATCGGCGGCGCGAGCGACGACACCGACCAGGGAGCGGACCTACGTTCGGGCGGTCGACAACGTCAAGGAGGTAAGGCCATGAACGATCAGGCCGCTGTTCGGCACCGTACCGTCACCACCCTCGCCAGACTCGTCCCCCTGGCCGGGGTCGGCTACGCCGTGCTCACCATGGCCGGCAACTTCGCCATCGGCGAATTCCCCGACGCCAGATCGCCGGTGGCCGACCTGAGCCCCTACTACACGGCCCACGGCAGTGCGGTCCGACTCGGCGGGCAGCTGATGATCCTCGGGGCGCTGTGCCTCGGGCTTTTCGGCGTAGCCGCCTATGCCCGGGTGCGCAAAGCCGCCGAATCGCCGATGGTCGCCGGGCTCGTGCTCGTCGGTACCGCGGTCGCGGTCACCGCCGACCTGAGCGCAGGGGCGACCTACGCCCTGCTCGGCAGCATCGGGGCAGACGGCGCGGTGACGCCGGCGGCGCTGCAGGCATGGCAGATCGGGACGGAGCTCGGCGGAGGCGGCGGCACCCTGCTGATGCTGGGCCTGTTCGCCGCCGGCGTGTTCAGCCGGGCCCTCCCGGCATGGCTGGCCTGGCCGGCGCTCGTGCTCGGCATCGCAGAATTCACCCGGTTCGGTTTCTACGCCTCGTTGCTCGTCCTGCTCTGGGCCGCCGTTGCCGGCGTCACCCTCTCCCTACGCACGCTCGAGCACACAGCAACCGGCCGTG
>DASYTU010000061.1:0-8382 GCA_036001925.1 Actinoplanes sp. | reverse complement strand
CACGCGCACCACTACCTCGGGTTCGCGGCAACGCAGGAGCGGCTGTTCGCGAAGACGGGCGAACTCAAGCCGGCGCTGTACACGTTGCGGGTGCGGTCCACCGGGTTGCACCTCATGCGGACCGGGGAGGTCGTCGCGGACCTCAACCAGCTGAACGATCTTCCGTACGTACCAGAACTGATCGCGCTGAAGCGCGAGGCCGAGCACGGACCTTTCCCCGCGGCGGTCAAGGACCAGCTGGAACGCGATGTACTGCGGCTACGCGCCGAGCTGGAGGCGGCGCGAGACGCGTCGTCTCTTCCCGCAGCTCCGGACCAGGCTGCCGTCGAGGCGCTGCATGATCTGGTCGTTGAAGTCCGTCTTCGAGGGTTCGGGGGTTAGAGTGCGTATCCTGACGATCGCGGACCGTGCTAAGCGACGCGGCGTACCGGTCGCAGCAGGGTCAGCGCCCGCAGTGCCTCGGTCCGGGAGATCGGCTGATCCTCTTCCGCCCGCCCGGCCCAGGTGCGTCCCCAGATCGTGAGGACACGCGTTCCGCGTTGCGGGAGCCATGTGCGGCACCGTCGATGCTGGGGGTGGCGGTACTCAGCTCGGCGACTCTTGCCAGGGATCGACGACGCTGATTCCGGTGTTGGTGAAGTCCTTGGTGTTGCGGGTGGCGAGGGCAGCCGCTTGGGAGCGGCAGATGGCCGCGATCTGGGCGTCGAAGCCGTCGATGGGGTTGCCCAGGCTCTCGCGGACGGTGACGACGTCGGCGTAGGCGTTGGCTGCGGCGAGGTCGAACGGGAGGACTTGGCGTGGGAACGCGGCGAAGATCTCGTTGGCGGCCTGGTGAAGTGATTCACGGCGTTGGCCTTCGGGCAAGCGCGCGATGCCGTAGCGGATTTCGGCAACTGTGACGGTCGTGGTGTACATGCTGCCGCCGGAGTTTTGCTGTAGCCACGTGAGGACGGCACGAGCTGGTTCGGCCCGCATGAGTTCGGAGACGACGTTGGTGTCGAGGACGATCATTGCGCGGGCAGGTCTGCAGCCCGCGGCGGGGTGGCTCGGGGCGGGAGGTCCAGGTCTACGCCACCGAGCCGTGCGAACCGCTCGGTGAGTGCCCTGAAGAGGTCCGTCCGCGGTGCCTCGTCGGTCACGGCTGCCGTGAGGATGGCGCGGATCTCGGCCTCCATCGATCGGCCATGCCGTGCTGCGCGGAGGCGTAGCTTCTCTCTTACGGAGTCGTCCAGATCTCGGATGCTGAGGGCCGCCATTGCCTCATCCCCTCGTGCCGCCGCCATTTGATGGCAATGCTAGCGCACCGCGCCTTCGTCTTGCCCGCTGATGTCCTACGCCCATGCGCGACAACGCAATGCGCCTGACGCTTTGTAGGGTTGACCCACCATGACGCTCACCGATCGCCTGCCCGGCACCGCCGAACCCGACGCCGTCTTCGACGCCTTCTCCGGATGGGTGTCCGAGCAGGGCCTGACGCTCTACCCGCATCAGGAGGAAGCGCTCATCGAGATCGCCACCGGCGCGAACGTCATCCTCAACACGCCGACCGGCTCCGGCAAGAGCCTGGTGGCCACCGGCGCCCACTTCGCGGCGCTGGCCGACAAGCGCACCACGTTCTACACCGCTCCGATCAAGGCGCTGGTCTCGGAGAAGTTCTTCGCGCTCTGCGCGATCTTCGGTGCGCACAACGTCGGCATGCTCACCGGCGACGCCAGCGTCAACGCGGACGCGCCGATCATCTGCTGCACCGCCGAGGTCCTCGCCAACCTCGCCCTGCGCGAGGGCGCCGAAGCCGACGTCGGTCAGGTCGTCATGGACGAGTTCCACTTCTACGCCGAACCCGACCGGGGCTGGGCGTGGCAGGTGCCGATCCTGGAGCTGCCGCAGGCGCAGTTCCTGCTGATGTCCGCGACGCTCGGCGACGTCACGCGGTTCGTCGGCGACCTGTCCCGCCGCACCGGACGGGAGACCGCCGTCGTGGCCAGCGCCGAGCGGCCGGTGCCGCTGCTTTATTCGTACGCCATGACGCCGCTCCACGAGACCATCGAGGAACTGCTCACCACCCACCAGGCACCCGTCTACATCGTGCACTTCACGCAGGCCGCGGCGCTGGAACGGGCGCAGGCGTTGATGAGCATCAACATGTGCAGCCGCGCGGAGAAGGACGCCATCGCCGCCGCGATCGGCAACTTCCGCTTCACCGCCGGCTTCGGCCGCACGCTGTCGCGTCTGGTCCGGCATGGCATCGGGGTGCACCACGCCGGCATGCTGCCCAAGTATCGCCGCCTGGTGGAGACGCTCGCCCAGGCCGGACTGCTCAAGGTCATCTGCGGTACGGACACGCTCGGCGTCGGCATCAACGTGCCGATTCGAACGGTCCTGTTCACCGGCCTGTCCAAATACGACGGTGTCAAGACGCGGCTGCTGAAGGCGCGCGAGTTCCATCAGATCGCCGGCCGCGCCGGGCGGGCCGGCTACGACACGGTGGGCACCGTCATCGTGCAGGCCCCCGAACACGTCATCGACAACGAACGCGCGCTGGCCAAGGCCGGCGACGACCCGAAGAAGCGCCGCCGGGTGGTCCGCAAGAGGCCGCCCGAGGGCACCATCGGCTGGGGGCAGCCCACGTTCGACCGCCTCGTCGCCGCGGAACCCGAGCCACTGACGTCGTCGTTCCAGGTGTCGCACGCGATGCTGCTCAACGTGATCGCCCGCGGCGGCGATCCGTTCGTGGCGATGCGGCACCTGCTCACCGACAACCACGAGGAGCCGGCCGCGCAGCGCCGGCACATCCGCCGCGCGATCGCGATCGCCCGGGCACTGCTCGCGGGCGGGGTCATCGAGAAGGTCGGCGGCGCGTACCGCCTGGTCGAGGATCTGCAGCTGGACTTCGCGCTGAACCAGGCCCTGTCGCCGTTCGCGCTGGCCTGCCTGGAGCTGCTCGACCGCGAGTCGCCGGACTACCCGCTCGACGTCGTCTCGGTGATCGAGTCCACGCTCGAGGACCCGCGGCAGGTGCTGTCCGCCCAGCGGCAGCGGGCCCGCGGCGAGGCGGTCAACGCGATGAAGGCCGAGGGCATCGAGTACGAGCAGCGCATGGAGCTGCTCGAAGAGGTGACCCACCCGCGCCCGCTGCGCGAACTGCTCGACGGCGCCTACGAGACCTACCGGCGCGGCCACCCGTGGGTCGCCGACTACGAGCTCAAACCCAAGAGCGTGGTCCGCGACATGTACGAGCGGGCGCTGACGTTCACCGAGTACGTCAGCTTCTACGGCCTGTCCCGCTCCGAGGGGCTGATACTGCGGTATCTGGCGGACGCGTACCGGGCGCTGCGGCAGACGGTGCCGGAGGACGCCCGTACCGAGGAGCTCACCGACCTGATCGAATGGCTCGGCGAGCTGGTCCGCCAGGTCGACTCCAGCCTGCTGGACGAGTGGGAACGCCTGCGCAACCCGGGCGGTCCGGTCGAAGAGGTGGCCCTCGACGAGAAGCCGCCGGCGGTCACGACGAACGCGCGCGCGTTTCGGGTGTTGGTTCGCAACGCGCTGTTCCGGCGCGTCGAGCTGGCCGCGCTGCGCCACTACGACGAGCTGGGCGAGCTCGACGCCGAGGCCGGCTGGACCGCGGACCGCTGGGCCGAGGCCATCGAGGACTACTTCGCCGAGTACGACGAGATCGGCACCGGCCCGGCGGCACGCGGGCCGGCGCTGCTGCAGATCGACGCGGGTCCCGCCGTGTGGACGGTCCGCCAGGTCTTCGACGACCCGGCGGGCGACCACGATTGGGGCATCGACGCGACCGTGGACCTGGCGGCCTCCGACGAGATCGGCGCGGCCGCCGTCACGGTCACCGCCGTCGGCCCGTACTGACGAGCTGCTGTCCGCGGCCGGCGTTGCCGGGTGCCTCAGCCTTCAAACGTGGTATGCCTGAGGTGCGTCCCCGGTGCATCGCCCGCGCCGAGGCCAGCGCCGGAAGGGGCGGTGGACGATGGAGGTCCTGGTCCTGTGCGACGGCGGCGTCGAGAGGCACGACGCCGACGAGTTGCCGAAGCTGCTCAAGCGCGAGGACGCGCTGGTCTGGGTGGACATCCCGGTGTGCGACCCGGCAGCCAGTCACGTGTTGTCAGACGTGTTCGGGTTTCACTCGTATGCCGTGCGGGACTGCGTCGAACGCAACCACGTCTCCAAGTTCCACGTCTACGCCGACAGCGTGTTCACCGTGCTGCACGCGCCGCAGGTGGGCCGGCGCGGTCATGTGCACTACGTCGAACTCGACCAGTTCGTCGGGCACAACTTCCTGGTCACCGTCCATGGGCCGCTCAACCCCGCGGTGGATCCGGAGGTCGCGCTGCTGGACACCCGCGCGGTGCTGCGACGCGTCGAACGGGGAAGCCTGATCCCCGGCTCGCCGTTCGAGCTGTCCCACGCCATCGTCACCGCCATGACGCGCCGGGAGATCGATCTCATCGCCAAGCTCGCGCAGGAGTCCGGACGGCTGGAGCAACGGGTCATGCTCAGCGAGGAGCGTGACGACCCGGAGGCCTTCCTCGAGGAGCTCTTTCAGATCTGGTACGAACTGCTCGCGGTCCGCACCATGGCGGTGCACAGCGGCGCGACCTACACCAGGCTGATCAAGCAGGCTCGCGCAGTGCCGGAGACCGCGTCGCCGTTGCTCTCCGACCTCGTCGACGAATTCGAGCTGGTCAAAAGCATGGCCGACGGGCAACGAGAATTCCTGCACGGGGTGATCGAGTTCTATCAGACCCGCACCTCGACACACACCACGCTCGCCGCGGAGTTGGCCGCCTCCGCGGGCGTGCAGCAGAACGACGACATGCGCAGAATCACCGCCTGGGTCGCGATCGTCGCCGTCCCGACCGCCGTCACCGGATTCTTCGGCCAGAACGTGCCGTACCCCGGCTTCGGCACGAGAACGGGCGTGTTCGCCTCGGTGACGATCATGTTGATCCTCGCGATAGCTCTGTACGCCATCTTCCGGCACAAGAAATGGCTGTGACGGCTCCGGCCGGCTGGGCGCCGGACCACGCACGGGCCACGATTTTCGTGAGTCCGCCGACCTAGACGTCGATCTGCGATCCCATGATCACCGTACGGTCGCGCCCGACCTGCGCCGCCGGCAGCGGGAGGCCCTGGACCGGCTGGACCAGGCGATGGCCAAGGGAACCACGGGCGGAGTCCGGGTGATCACGCGCAACGGACAGCCGTGGATCAGCGTGCCCCAATTGGAGAAACTGCCCGAGCCGAAGAACCTGGCCGCGCTCAAGGCCGAGGTGCAGCGCCGGTGGGGCACGATCGACCTGCTGGACATCCTGAAGAACACCGACTTCCTCACCGAGTTCACCGACGAGTTCGTGTCGGTGGCCACCCGCGAGAACCTGCCCCGCGACGTGTTGCGCCGCCGGCTGCTGCTGTGCCTGTTCGCGCTGGGCACGAACATGGGTATCCGGCAGATGGCCGCCACCGGCGAGCACGCCGAGGACGAGGGCGCGCTGCGGCGGGTCCGCGCCAGCCACATCACCCGCGACAACCTGCGGGCGGCGATCGTGAAGGTCGTCAACGCCACCTTCGCTGCCCGCCACCCGCACTGGTGGGGAAAGGCGACCAGCACGGCCAGCGACTCCAAGCGGTTCGGGTCGTGGGACTCCAACCTGATGACCCCGTTTCACGCCCGGTACGGCTCAGGCGGGATCATGATCTACTGGCACGTCGAGCGCGGCCGAGTCTGCATCTACTCGCAGGTCAAGAACTGTTCGTCGTCGGAGGTCGCCGCGATGATCGAGGGTCTGCTGCGGCACTGCACGGACGCGGAGATCGAGGCGAACTACACCGACACGCACGGCGCCTCGGTGGTGGGGTTCGCGTTCACCGAGTTGCTGGGGTTCAAGCTGCTGCCGAGGTTGAAGAACATCGGCTCGATCCGGCTGTACAGCCCGGAAGACGGCCCGGCGACCTGGCCGCGGCTGGAACGCGTGGTCAAGAACCGGCCGATCGATTGGGAGTTGATCGAGCGCAACTACGACCAGATGGTCAAGTACGCCACCGCGCCACAGCTGGGTACCGCGGAGGCCGAGCAGGTGCTGCGCCGGTTCACCAAGGGCGGCGGCCCGAAAAGCCCGGTCTACCTCGCGTTCGAGGAGTTGGGGCGTGCGGTGCGTACGATCTTCGCCTGCGACTTCCTGGCCTCCGAAGAACTCAGGCGGGAGATCCACGCCGGGTTGCAGGTGGTGGAGAACTGGAACTCGGCCAACGAGGTGGTCTTCTACGGCAAGGACGGCAAGCTCACCGGCCCGGACCGGGAGACCGTCGAGGTGTCCATGCTCGCCCTGCACTTGTTGCAGAGCAGCCTCGTCTACATCAACATCCTGCTGCTGCAACGGGTCCTGGCCGATCCGGTGTGGGCCAAGCGACTCACGGCCGAGGACCGGCGAGCCTTGAGCGCCCTGTTCTGGACGCACGTCAACCCCTACGGGCGGTTCCAGCTCGACATGACCAGGCGGCTGGACCTGGACGCCGTGGCCGCGTAGCGGCTACACGGCGGCCGGCTGCCAGCCGTACTCCTGGAATTGCCACCCGGTCCGGGCACCGGTGATCGCGGCGCCGATGAAGTCCACGGCGTCGCCGGGTAGGTCGTCGGGGTCGGCCCGCACCAGTTCGGTGCACTTGTGCGGTTCGCGAATCTGCGGAGTGCCGGCCCAGGTGTGGGCGAGGAAGAAGAGGTCCACCCGCGGCACGAGCGACAGGCGGAACATCGTCCCGCCCGGCTCCAGCGCGGCCGGGTCGAGCCGGACGCCCAGTTCCTCGGCGATCTCCCGGAGCGCGCTGGCGGTAGGGTCTCCCCGAGGTCGACGTGCCCGCACCGGCTGCACCTCCGGCGCGCTGTTCCGTCCCAGCATCAACGGAAGCACCACCGGTGGAGGGCACCTTTTCCTACGACGCCGCCCACCATCGCTGGACCGGCTATTGCGAGCAGGCCGGTGTCGAGATCGGCATCCACCAACTCCGCCACGCCCACGCCACCGAACTCATCAACAACGGCGTCTCCATCGAAGCCGACGCCGTGCTCGGCCTGACCGCCCGCATCCAGCGCTTCGGCGGCTACGCCACCGACGAGGCCGCCCTCGCGCCCGAGCCGTTCGACGCCCACCACCACTGGTCAGGATCTTCGCGGTCGATCTGGTCCACGAGCTTGTCCGCACTGGGCGCGCTTGAGGAAGTGGAGCGCGGTCGCCGCGACACTGTCGTGCTGTCGGGTCGCTGACGACGGGCGTCCCGGAAAGTTCTTCAAAAAATCCGGGAGGCGGTGTCGGATCGGGGCGGTGGTGTTCGTAGCAGGGGTGAGGCCGCCCACAAGGGGCGGCGCCAAGGCAAAGGAACCGCGATCATGAAGCTGACGACCATGACCCAGGTCACCCTCGATGGAGTGATGCAGGGAACGGCGCCGCGTCGGATGACCGCAGGAACGGATTCGAGCGCGGCGGATGGGCCCGGGGGCGGGGTGACGACGAGACCAGGACGTTCATCACGCAGACCTACCAGCGCGCCGAGGCGTTCCTGTTCGGCCGGCGCACCTACGAGTTGTTCGCCGGCTCCTGGGGATCAATCGACCAGATGCGCGCACATCCCATCGGCGTGGCCTTGAACGAGGCCCCCAAGTACGTTGCCTCGACCACGCTCACCGCGCCGCGTTGGGAGGACACGACCGTTCTCCGCGGTGACCTCGCGGCGGCCATCAGTGAGCTGAAGGCCAAGCCCGGGGGTGAGCTGCAGGTGCACGGCAGTGGCGCCCTGACCCGGTGGCTGCTGGAGAACGATCTGGTCGACGAGATGATTCTGATCGTGATCCCGGTGATCCTCGGCCAGGGCGCGAGACTGTTCCCGGAGACCGGCCCGGATCTTGCGCTCGACCTGGTCGAGTCGCGGGTCGACTCGAAGGGCGTGACGATCCAGGTCTACCGGCCGGCCGGGCGCCCGCGGTATGCAACGGCCTGAAGTCCCTGACCACCGAACCACGCTGTCTTGACACCACAGGAGATGATCTTCAGATGCGGTACCTGGTTTCCGTGATCGATGACAAGAGCAATCCCGGCAGCACGGACAGGCAGCCTGCCATCAGCGCGTTCAACGAACGACTGATCGCCGAGGGCTACTGGGTTTTCGCGGGCGGACTCGCGGACACCGACGCGGCCACGGTCATCGACAACCGGGGCGAGCAGGCGGTGTTCAGCGACGGGCCTTTCGTGGAGTCGAAGGAGTACCTCGCCGGCGTCTGGGTGTGGGAGGCCCCCGATCTGGATGTGGCGCTCAAGCTCGCCGCCGAGGCGTCGAAGGTCTGCGATCGGAAGATCGAGGTGCGGCCGTTCC
>DASYTU010000060.1:0-19317 GCA_036001925.1 Actinoplanes sp. | reverse complement strand
CAGTGGGCCGACCAACTGCGGCCGGCCACCGATCGGAAAATGCAGTTCGACACCACCGGTGGGCAAGTGCCGCTGAACGTACGCCGTCCCGCCTGTGCGCTGACTCCAGACGGTGCGCACCGTACCGACCAACTCGGCGATGGGCGCGCGCTCGACGTAGCACTCTGCCACGCGTGCAGGCTAGCCGCGTCGCCCTTCACCAGACAACGCCGAATTTCTGAAGACCTCGAATACAACCTGCTGACACCTACCACGATCGGCCACCCCACGGTCGTGGCGGCGGGCCGGCATACCGGCGCCACCGTGCATTCGTGCGAGCCGCTCGACCCGGAGTCCAAGGGCGGCGTCGAGGCCACGGTGAAGACAGCCAAAGCCGATCTGGTGCCGACGGAGGCGAACCGGCGCGGCGGCTACGTCACCTTCGGCCCGGGTCGCCGCGTGTGAGCAGTGGTGCCAGCAATCAACGCCCGGATCCACTGAGAAACCGGTGCCGCGCCGACCGCCGCCACCGTGACCGTACGGGTGCGAGCGAAGATGGCTCGCACGGTCGAGTTAGCCACCATCCTCGGCGCCGCCAAAGTGGACCATGCCCTCGGGCTGGCCGCGGCGGCCGGCCGCTTCGATGAACACGACCTCGGCTCGATCCTCGACCACCTGGCCGGCGACGGCGACCCCGGTGAGCTGGTGCATGTCGACGAGGCCCACTCCGCCCAGCCCGGGTAACCGCCGTCGCAGAGGCGCCCGGAGCTCGACGATGCCCTCGGCGTCGATCAGGCCGCCGGTCAGAAGACGGTGTAGGTTGCTTGGGCGGCGGTGAAACCGTGGCCGGTCGACGAGTTGATGCAGCGCATTCCGGCGCGAGCGCTCACGCACCACATGGACCCGGCGCGCAGCGCCTGCCCGTACGCCAGGACGGGGTGGTTCGGGCCGAGCGCGCTGTCACTCGTGCAAGCAACCGAGCCCTTATGCCGTTTTCTGACCTCCACGCCGTCGCCCCAGTCGGTGCCGCGCGCCGGGTCGCAGGACTTGGGCCGCGGCGGCAGCGTCCAATTCCGGTCGCGGACGTCGCAGTGGGCGATTGTGGCGTCCAGGTAACAGCCGATGTTCTTGGTCGGCGACAGGAAGGAGGCCTTCTCGACCGTCTTCTCCTTGACCACGGCGTAGTCATCGGTGCCATCGGTCTCGGTCGTAGGCGACGTCGAGCCCAGGCCGTCGGCGGGCCGGCTGGCTGTGACCGACGGTGCGGCTTGGTTCACCTCGTGCTCGACGGCCGGCGCGGAGCAGGCGGACAACACGGCGACCGCGCAACCGGCCAGCGCGATCCGCGCCAATAATTCCATTGTGGACTTCTGCATTTCGGTTCCCCCATGTCCGAGCGATGACTTGCCCTGAGGCTATTGATAGGTGTTACGGCGAGCCTCACGGCTTCGTGCCATCCAAGCCACCAGCGCCGGGCAAGCTACGCCGGCCAGATCACCGGCGAACTCCGCCCGCAGCTGTCGGCCGTCTCGGGGCCACGCGGGCTGCTGCGCCGGGGTACGACCGCACCCGGGGCGACGACCGTGACCGGGCTTGCTCACCACGGCCCGGCCGCAGCTGCGACAGGTGCGCCGACCCGAGCCGCGTGGCGATTGGCGCCGGTGTCACCGAGGTGGCTGCCGAGGCCGGACGGCGAACTCATCCGGAACACCCAGTCCCGGCCCGCGGTAAGCGCTGCGGGCGTCCACCGGACGGAAGGGTTCTGCGGATGCGGCGCCGTGGACCGGCGCAACGGCGGTGTTGGTGATGGCTGGCTTCTCTGAGAATATGCCCGTTAGTGTCCGTTATTTCGTCTTCTTTCTAACCAATCGCGCGATTCGGCTGCAGTAACTGCGCGCAGTGCGGCGGGCCAAACATGATTTCCGCCGGGGGCGGGTACCCAAAGTTCCGAGGTGGTGAACATGGTCTCCGTGACGACCCGACGAACCACAATGTGGATCATTATCGCCGCCGTCGTGCTCGCCGCCATCATCGTGGCCGTCCTGCTGTCCGGCGGCGGTGGCGGCGGCGGCACCGGTGGCGGCGGCTACTGACGGCGACGACGACACCCAGTGGGGTGTGCGTGTGTCGCAGCCAGCGGTCGCACGCAGGACCAGTGCTAGATGATCGACGTCCGCAGGCTGACTGGCCGCAGCCGGTACTGACTTGCCGCCGGCGACGCATTCGGTAGAGGAATGGCTGTCGTCGATGGGACCGACGCGCCGGGATGTCACCGGCGGGTAGCAGTGACGAGTACGTCCCGACCGTCCGTTGGCCACCCGCACAGTACCCACCACGCCGGCGCTGGGCGAGATGGCCGGTTCGGGCCTATACCGTGCCTTGGCAATGTCGGGCCGGTCATTGGTCCGGCCGAGCGTGCCTGTTGCCCCCACGACCGTCTTGCGTGGCGAGCTCGACGACCCGCTACGCCGGGCCGGCGTGTCGATGCGCGGTTGCCAGGAGCCGGGCGCCTTGGCGGGCACAACGCGCCACTACCAGCCGACGCGATCAAGTCGACTCGCAACGACAGGGGGGACCATTGATGTTCGGCGACGATGCGTTGACTGCCCTGAGGCAGGAGACCCGGGCCCTGTCCACGGTGCTGCACGAACTGAACCCGGCGCAATTCACGCAACCGACCAACTGCCCGCCGTGGAACCTGCAGGAACTGATCGTACATATGGCAGCCAGTATCGCCATTCGCAACCGTTTCCCCACCGCAGAGCCACAATCGGTGCTGGCAAGCGCGGCGGACTACTACCGTCGCCCGGAGCGGGACACGCCGGCATACCGTCAGCGCAACGTCGACCAGACCCAGCAACTGGCCCGGACCGTCCTTCCGGACGCAGCGCCAGCGCGATGGTTCGATCAGATCTCCCGCGACACATTGGCCAGGCTCGGAGACGACGACCTGGATAGAGCCGTCCTCGTTCCCGGCCGTGGCGCGATGAGACTGGCCGACTGGATCGTCACCCGTGTCATCTCTATCGCCGCGCACGGACTGGACGTAGCCATCACCCTGGATCGCGACCCGTGGACAACCGGCCCCGCTCTGACGATCATCCGGCCCGTCTTCGTCGATCTCCTCGGTTCGGAACCACCCGCGTCGCTTCAGTGGGACGACCAAGCGCTCCTGGCAACAGCCACCGGGCGTCGGCTCCTGACCGACTGTGAGCGGATGCTCCTCGGCTCCAGGCAAGCACGGTTCCCCCTCCTGTCATGACCCACTCATGACCTACCACGGTGGGGGGACCATCTCGCGAACGGTGTTTTCCGGCGGTCTGGTTAGTAGGTTTCAGCGGCTGGGAAGCGGTCGCTAAAGGTCATGGCAAAGGTTCGCCAGATATCGCGGGGTAGAAGCCGAGGGCAGCATCGACAGCCGTCGGAAGCCGCATTCCAATGAGGACGAGCCTGAACCGGCCTGTGGACCGGCTGGGAGTACAGGCGCCGCGCGCGTGTGCCCGGCCGCCCGGTGGCAGGCGACCGGCCCGGCCTTAGCGGCGGTAGGCAGCGTTACTGGTACACAGGGGCAAGCCGGTCGTACAGGCGGCCCCAGTCGGGGATCTCCTCGGCGGCTAGGTGGGCGGCCAGCCGGTCGAGGAAGGCGTGCGTGCCGGGGATGAAGCCCTGGGCGTTCCGTACGCTCAGTCCGCTGTGGACGAACACGAGCACGGTGCCGTTGCCGTCCTCGGACAGCTCGTATCGCACCACGCCGTCCTCGACGATCCGCTGCCGCCACTCGTGCTCGAAGACCGCTGCCCGGGTGCCGGTACCGGTGTCGGACGGCGGCTGCCACGCCAGGATGTGCCCGGTCATCTGCTTGGCTTCGGGTGCCGCGGGCGGATCCTCGGGCATCATCGTGATCGTCCCGCCGGTCCGGGGCTCGATCGTTGTCGCTCCGAACCAGGCTCCGCGCTGTAGGGGGTCGGTGATCGCGGCCCATACGGCGTCGATCGGGTACGGCAGCCTCCGGCGGAAGGTCATCGTGGCCGAGTCGCCGCGCACGTCCAGGCGCCCCAGGCGGTCGTCAACTGTCATCGCTTGCTCCTTTTCTTCCCGGTATGCGTGGTGGCCAGCTGGTCTTCGATCGCGTCCAAGTGGCGTGCCCAGTACTGGCGGTACTGGTCGAGCCAGGCATCCACTTCGGACAGCCGTTCGGCTCGCAACGTGTAAATGCGGCGTTGGGCCTGGGCCCGTACGTCGACCAGCCCCACCTCACGCAGCACCCGCAGGTGCCGGGAGATCGCCGGCTGGGTCAGGGCCGGGAAGGCCGCCACGAGGTCGCCGGCCGGCCGCTCGCCGCCGGTCAGGAGGTCGAGCATGGCCCGGCGGGTCTGATCGGCCACCGCGGTGAAAACGTCCACGCCGCGAGTATTACCCATTGCTCATATAAAAGCAACGTTATACAGAGGCCGCGGCCCCTCCCGCAGCGCGGCCTACGTGCAGAGCGCGGTCTGCCGGCGGGCCATGCGCTCGCTTCTGCCGCTGGTCGTGCTGGCCAACCGGCTGAGCGCGCGTCCTGCTGATGCCTGGTTGTTCGACTTGGTCAGTGCCCAGGCCACTCGTAGTCGCGCGGCCGTAGCGCCCGTCGCCGGCGCCGGCCCGGTTCAAGGCTCGGCGGGATAGCCCGGCGGTGAGCCGGTCGATTCGCTGGGCGCCGATGGCCAGGCTGGGTTACCACATGGTGGTTACGAGCCACGGCCAGCACGAACCCGCCGCCTGCGCCGGCGAGGGCCGCGGTCGCGCCCATCACGCGACGGCGATCCGGTTGCGTCCGTTCTGCTTCGCCTCGTACAGGGCTGCGTCGGCGCGGGCGACGAGCTGGTCGAGGTCGACGTCGGCCTCCCGCAGGTACGCCACCCCGAGGCTGATCGTCACGGGCAGGGGACCGACCGGCGTGGGCACCGGCTCCGCGCTGACCACCTGCCGCAGCCGCTCGGCGAGCTGCTCGGCGGCGGGGCCGGTCTCCGGGGTGAGCAACGCGAACTCCTCGCCGCCGTAGCGGCCCAGCACGTCACCGTCGCGCAGCGTCGCACGCAGCCGATGGGCCAGCACCCGGATCACCTCGTCGCCGACCGGGTGGCCGTACGCGTCGTTGATTCGCTTGAAGTAGTCGACGTCGATCATGATCGCGGCGATCGGGCGGCCGTAACGCCGCGCCACGCGGAACTGCCCGGTCGCCTCGGCGAAGAAATGGCGCCGGTTGTGCAGGCCGGTCAGCCCGTCGATGGTGGCCAGCCGGCGTACCTGGCTGAACAGCTGCGCGTTCTGGTAGGCGGTCATGCCCTGGCCGGCCAGCGCCGCCGCGATCTCGACCTGGCCTTCCGACATCGCGTCCGGCCGGTTGGAGGCGACCAGCAGGACCCCGAGTGGGGCGCCCCGCTCAGTGGCCGGCAGTGCCAACCAGCAGCGCGCCGGGCCGAGCAGCGCGCCGAACGGCGGTGACTGCCCTTCGGACACCGTGCCGACGCGAGGACCGGGAAGGTCGGCGAGCAACGGCGGGACCGGCGCCAGGTCGGTGCCGACGGCTACCGCCACGCCATGGGCCGCGGTGACGACCAGCCGGTCACCGGCGGAGGACAGCAGCACTGCCGCGTCCGCAGTGAGGGTGCGGCACAGCGCGCCGAGCAGACGGCGCATCACTTCGTCCGGGTCGAGCGTGGCGCTCTGCTCGGCCATCGCCGCCCGCAGCGTCTCGGCGACATCCCGCTCGCGTCGGGCCGCTTGGACGGCCGCGGCGAGCTGCGCGGCCCGAGCGGTCTCCAGGGACACCGCGACGTGGTTGGTGACGGCGGTCAGGATGTCTACGTCGTCGCTGGTGAACATGCCCTTGGCAACCCGGCTGTCGAGGTACACCACGCCGCGCATGCGGCCGTCGAAAAGCAGCGGCGCGATCATGATGCTGCGCAGCCCATGCAGCTGCGCGCTACGCGAACCGAGAGCCACGCCCTCCTCACTGCCGGTAACCACCAGCGCCTCGCCGGTCTGGCGGACCCGCTCGACCAGCGTTGAGCTGTACCCGGTCAGCTCGTCGATGTCGTTGCCGTCGCCGTCGCGGCCCAGGTGCGGCACGAGTTGGTCGAGGTCGGGGTCGACCAGGAACAGGTACGCGCGCTCCGCGCCGAGGATGCGCACCGTCTCGTCCAGTGCCACCCGGGCCAGCTCCCGTGGATCCAGCACGGTGGCCGCGGCGAGGCTGACCTGCTGCAGCGCCGCCAGCCGGCGGCTGAGAGCCGCGCCGTTATTGCTGGGATTGGCTCGGACTTCACGACCCCCACCGTTGCGGGCGCTCGGCGACTGGCTGACCGGCGGGGTGTCGGTCACCGTCGTGACGAGCGGCGTGCCGGTGCTGTGTAGCGGTCCGATGCCGGAGATGCCGAACTCGGCGCGGATCGACCGGGCGCGCAGGTCCCACTGCTGGTCGATGGCGAGCAGCAGCGCGTACCGGGCGTGCACCTGGGCCTGGCCCGCCTCGCCCAGGGCACGCAACGCACGGGCGCGTACCCGGGCCAGCTCGTACGAAATCAGCGGCGCGTCCAGCGGCATCAGCCCCAGCTCGGCCGGGACCGCCTTGTGCAGCGCATCGAGCGGCCGGCCGGCGAGTAGCTCGAGGTCGGCCCGCGCGGCTGCGTGGAACGCGCGCAGCACGCGGTTGTTCGCGGCCTGGCCGAGCATGGCCACCGCCTGTTCGGCGGCCCTCAGCGACGCCTCCCAGTGCTCGCGGCCGGCGGTGCGGCATTGCTCGAGCCGGCCGAGCGCCTGGTAGATGTAGTACACCCGCTGCTCGGGCACGAGGTCGCGAGGACGGATGCCCAGCGCGGCGAACTCGCCGGTCCCGCGCTCGAACGCCTCGCCCAGTTCGCCCAGCTCGACCAGCACGATCACCCGGGCGGCCAGCAGGTTGATCAGCTGCATCCGGTTGTCGGGGTTGGCCTCGAGGAACCGGCTCATCGAGTCCAGCGCCGCCATCGCCTCATCGCGGCGACCGCGCTGCGCGGCGATCACGGCGGCCGCGGCGCCGATCGCGGCGCCTTCGGCCTGCGCGCCCGGGCCGAGCCGGGCGGTGCCCCGGGCGTACCAGGCGTACGCCTCGTGGGTGCGGCCGCGCTTGAACAGCTGGATGCAGACGCAGGACACGCCGGTCAGGTAGTCGCCCAGATCCAGCCAGCGCTCGTGCTCGGTGAGCGCGCGGATCCAGGTCTCGGCTTCGTCGGAGCCCGCCAGGTGGGCGCCAGCGCCGCGCTTCCACGCGACGTACCCGACGAGCACCGGGTCGCCGAGCGCCGAGGCGGCCGCCTCCGCCCGCGCGTACATCCGTGCCGCCAGGGCGGGCCGTCGGGCAACGTCGGCCATCAGCCCGTACCCGGCGAAGTGGTGCACGTACTCCGGGGCCGGGCCTAGCCGGTTGACCGTGTACAGCGCGCGCAGCCCCAGGATGGCGCGCATCTCTCGGTGCATCTGGATCGACGAGGCGCGGGCGCCGGCGTCCAGCAGGGCCGCGTGCAGCCGTAGCCGTTCCCGGGTTCGGTCGCGGGCGGAGCCGGACCCGATCCCGGTCAGCCCGACGGCGAGCCCAGCGAGGACGCTCACCAGCGTGGTCACCACGAGCACGAGCTTGTTGCCCGGCAGCGGCTTGCCCAGCTCAGCCAAGCCCAGGCGGACCGCCTCGAACGCCCGCCCCGGGTCCCAGGCGCCGCTATGCACCTCGGCGATCTGGCCGTACACCTCGGCCCGGCGCAGCCGGTCCGGCTCGGCACGCAGCGCCCGGTCCAGATGCTCCAGGGCCTCGGCGAAGCGGCCGGTGCGGGCGCAGGCCTGGCCCAGCGCGATATGCAGACCGATATCGGGGGTCAGCCGGGCGGCCTGCGCGGCGGTGGCGGCGACCAGCAGGAACTGCTGCGCCTCCGCCGGCGCGTGCTCGGCCAGCGCCAGCCGGCCGGCGGCCAGCCCGCTGGCGTAGACCTTGCGCGGGGTGCGGTGCGTCTCGCCGAGCGCGTAGTGGCGCGCGGTGGCGTACACGTACGACGGCTCGCCGCGGCCGGTCGCCTCGAGGACCTCGGCGATGCGCTGGTGCAGACGCCGCAGGGTCGCGTCGTCCAGCCCCGCGAGCAGCGCCTCGCGGATCCGGTCGTGCAGGAACCGGTACCCGTCGGGACCGGTGGCGGTGACCAGCCGGCGCGCCTCGGCCTCGGCCAGCACGTACCGGCCGTGGCGTGGGTCGACATCGCAGATCGCGGCGACCAGGGCGGCGCCGAACCGCCGACCCGTCGCCGCGCCGGCGGCCAGCAGCCGGCGAGTTTCGCCGCCGAGCCCGTCGATGCGCTGGAGCACCAGGTCGAGCGCGTCGTCGGACAGCTCCAACCGGTCCAGCCCAGCCAGGTCGAGCCGCCAGCCCTGCCACGACGGGACAATCAGCCCGGCATCGATGACCGCCCGCACGTACTCCACCACAGTGAACGGATTGCCGCCGATGCGCGCCACCAGTTCGTCCACCACGGACGGAGCGACCCGCAACCCGCCCAGGTGGAAGGCGACCAGGTCGGCGACGGCCTCGCGGGACAGCGGGCCGATCCGCAGCCGGGTGTCGAGGGTGGCGTCCATGTCGTTCATGAACCGGCCAACGGCCGCGGCGCTGTCCGGGTCGTCGCGGGCGGTGGCGATGACCAGTAGCGGCGTTCCGGGCAGCCGGCTGGTCACCTGCCGCAGCACCTCCCGGGTCAGGCCGTCGAGCCACTGGACGTCGTCGAGGTAGAGCAGCGCACCCTGGAACTCGTCGGCCAGACCGATGAGGAACGCGGCGACGGCGTTGACAAACTGCTCGTGCCGGTCCGTGCCGCTGAGGTCGGGCGCCTGAACCAAGTCGGCGAGCAGCGGCGAGAGCGCGCCGAGCAGCGGCCCGCCCCGGCCGGCTGCCCGGCGCAGCCGCTCGACCGCGTTGGCCCGCTCCTGCGGCGGCAGCCGGTCGACCATGCGCAGGCATCGCTCGACGGCCGCGCGCAGCGGGGCGAGTGGGACCGGGTCGTCGGGCAGGCATTTGCCGTACAGCACGAGGTCACGGTCGGCGGCGATCGCCGTGGTCAACTCCCGGACGAGGCGGCTCTTGCCGACCCCGGCGAGGCCTTCGACCAGCACCGTGCCGCCGTGCCCGTCGCGGGCCTTCAGCCAGCGGCTGGCCAACTGCACCACCTCGGCGTCCCGGCCGACGAGCGGCTCCGTACGCCCGAGCGGGACGGGCGTGCCCACCGGGAAGGCAACCCGTGGGTGCGCGGCCATCCGGTGCAGGTCGCCGAGCAGGCTCTCGCCGGACTGGTACCGGTCGTCCGGGTCCTTGGCCATCAGCTTGGTGATGACGGCAGCGAAGGTCGGCGACAGGTCGGGCCGGATCGCCCGCGGGTCCGGCACCGGCGCGGTCGCGTGCATGCGGATCAGCTCGCCCGCGTCCAGCGAGTGGTACGGCGGTTGCCCGGTGACGCACTCGAACAGCACCGCGCCGAGACCGTACAGGTCGGAGCGACCGTCGACGGCGCGCTTGAGCATGCCGGCCTGCTCCGGGGCGCTGTATAGCAGGGTGCCGGCGACCCCGTCGTGCTCGGCGCCGCGTCGGAAGATCAGCCCGAAGTCGATAACGCGGGCGGTGCCGTCCGGGCCGAGGATGATGTTGTCGGGCTTCACGTCGCGGTGCACCAGGCCCGCCCCGTGCGCCGCGGCGAGCGGGCCTACCACGTCGACCGCCAGGCGCACTGCGCGCGCCTCGTCGAGCGGACCCTCCTGCAGCACCTGCGACAGCGGGCGGCCGTCGACGTACTCCAGCACCAGGTACGGCCCGGCCTCGGCCGCGCCGACCTCGAATATGCGTGGCAGCAGGGGATGGCCGACGCTGCCGAGTAGAGCCGCCTCGCGGCGCAGCGCCATCAGCGCCCGCGGGTCATCGCCTGCGTTGGTGAGTAACTTGAGCGCGCACTCCCGGCCCTGGCGCCGCACGAGGTACACGACCGTCTCGGCGCCGCGTCCGATCTCCGAGATCACTTCGAGGTCGCGAAGCCCTCCGCGGGTCACCTCGAAGATCGTAGTCACGCTGCCCTTTCATCGATGCCTGGCAGAGCAACGGTACGCCGTGCCGAGCGGATCTCACCACCCACCGACAGGCACGCGGCGGTACGCCGTCCGGTTCGGCGTGACCGGTCACGATCCGCCACCAGTGGGGGCGAGCGGGGCGGCAACCGACAAATGCACCGGACACTCTGGACCGTTCTTTCCCGACCGTGGCCCCAAACGCGCTGGTGGCCCTGGTGAGAGGGCTCTCGACATACCTAGCCACGAGAAACCCGACGCCTGCTGGTTGCCTCGTCCTACGTCGGCCGGTTCGGATCCGAGCGGGTGATCGTGGTCGAGCGATACGACCGACTCCGACACCCAGAAGGGACCGTCGCCCGGATCCACCAGGAAGACATGTGCCAGGCCCTTGGCCAGCCTCCCACGAGTAAGTACCAGAACGAAGGCGGACCAACCCCGGAGCAGATCATCACCGTACTCCGCGAGACCGTCTTCCCCGCGTCGGCCGCCGCCTTCACGCTTCCGCCGAGGACAAGCCGTCCGAGCGCTGAATAGCCCGCTGCGTTCCCGTCTGACTGACCGCGTCGCGGCCCGGGCCGCGCAATGCCGCAAGAAGCTGGAGCAGTAGATCACGACCGGCACGGCCGTCGGGGGCCGTACTCGTCTCACAGCATCCAGGGGTCGATGTCGGAGCCTCTGCGCGGAGCGTCGGTGATGGCGGGCGGTGGTGGGCGTCGCCGCCGGACGATGCCTACGGCCGCGCCGCGCAGCCGCCCACGGAAGCCTGGCACGCCGGCGCCGAGCCGGGTCATATCCCGCGATCGCGGGCCCGTGGGGATGTCGCGCGGCAACGACGACGCTGCCACCAGCCACCTCGGCAGCCCGAGCAGGCGCAGAACGCGGCCGAGTCGTTCGGACTCGATGACGCTGTCGGGATCGAGCTCCTCGGCGAGCAGTTCGGCCAGGTCTTCGGCGGCCTCCGGGTGGCCACAGGCGGCGGCGAATCCGTCGGCGTGCTCGACGCCGACCGGGTCGGACAGGGTGTCGTCGTCGAGGCCGTGGGACGGGTCGCTGAGGTAGCGGCCGACCTCTTCGCCGTCGGCCCACAGCGCCACCAGCAGTTGCCGGTCGGTGACAACGCGAAAGGCGAAGACCGTCGCGCCGAGCCGGTCCGCCAGCGATTCGCCGACCCCGACCACGCCGCGGCGGCCGGCGGCGACGGTGCCGTCACCGGAGGCGGCGACCGCGACGAGCCAGCCGTCCTCCGGCTGCCCGAGCCAGCCGCTGTACCGGATTTCGCGCAGCGCGGCAAGCACGTCCTCGCGGGTGCACGCCCGGCCGGAGGGCGCGCCGTCCAAGCGGACCACGACGCCCGCGTACGTGTATCCGGGCGGCCCCGTCCGGTCCCCACCGCCGCTGTCCACCGGAAACGTCATGGCTGCATGATGCCCCTACGGACTGAGGCCGAAGAAGTGCCGCGTCACGGGCCGCCCGTCGGCGCGTCCGACGCGAACGCCGACGCCGCCCGGGCCGGTGCGGACGTCGATCTCGACGACGCGACACGGGACTCCCGGCGATGATGATCCACATGGCGGCTCGTCGGCTGGTCACAGAGACCATGTTCACCACCTCCGGACTCCGGGCACCCGCGCTGGGCGGGAGTCATGTTTGGTGGCCGATCGCGCTCACCGGCCTCGCACATCTAACGTGCAGCCATGCGGGCGATCTGGGTGACGAGGGCCGGCGGCCCTGACGTTCTTGCGGTGAGAGAGACGCCCGATCCGGTGCCCGGACCGGGCGAGCTGAGGATCCGGGTACGCGCCGCGGGGCTGGCCTTCGCCGACGTGATGGCGCGTCAAGGGCTGTACCCGGACGCGCCGAGACCACCTTGCGTGGTGGGCTACGAGGTTGCCGGGATCGTCGACGCTCTGGGCGCGGGCGTCACTACGCCCCCGGTTGGGCAGCCGGTGCTGGCGTTGTCCCGCTTCGGCGGTCACGCCGACGTCGTCTGTGTGCCAGCTGTCCAGGTGCTGGATTTACCCGACGGCCTCGGCTTCGAAGAGGCGGCCGCCCTGCCGGTCAACTACTTGACCGCCTATCACATGCTGTTCCGGGTGGCGCACGTCCGCGCGGGCGAGCGGGTGCTGGTACACGCGGCGGCGGGTGGCATCGGCATCGCGGTCCTCCAGCTGTGCCGGACCGTCGAGAACGTCGTTGTCTTCGGGACCGCGTCGGCCGCCAAGCACGACGCCGTACGTGCCGAGGGATGTGCCCACCCGATCGACTACCGCAACGTGGACTACGTCCGTGAGGTGAGGCACCTGACGCGCGGGGAAGGGGTCGATGTCGTCCTCGACCCTCTGGGCGGGCAAGACTGGAGGAAGGGCCTGTCCCTGTTGCGCCCGACCGGGCGGCTGGTCGCGTACGGTTTCGCCAACCTCGCCGCCGGTGAGCGGCGGAGCCTTCCCCGCCTGGCGCGTCAACTGCTTGGCGTGCCGCTGCTGACGCCCCTGGGGCTCATGGAGCGCAATCACACCGTCAGCGGGGTAAACCTCGGCCACCTCTGGGGCGAGACGGCAATGCTGCGTACCGAATTGGATGCTGTTCTCGAGCTCTGGCGGGCCGGCGCGATCCGCCCGCGTATCGACACGGTGTTCCCGTTCGCCCAAGCCGCGGACGCCCATCGCCGGCTGATCGACCGACGCAATATCGGCAAGGTGGTATTGGTCCCATGATTCCTGCCGTTGGGGACAGGTGCCCCGGCCCGCCGGTCAAGGCGTGGTGAGCCGGGGCGGGCTGGTTGTACGGTCGGCATGGGCGTGGTCACAGCGTTCCCGGTGGGATGTTGTGGTTGAGGTGGAAGGTGTTGTCGGGGTCGTAGCGGGCCTTGAGCGCCGCCAGCCGTGCCAGCTTGGCTTGGCCGTAGGCGCGTTGGACGCCCTGGTGGCCTTCGTCGGTGAGGTCGTTGACGTAGACGCCGCTGGCGAACGGCTCGACCGCGGCGCCGTACCACCGGGCCGCGGCAATGCGGGCCTGGTCTTGGGCCGGGTCGGTCCAGCGGGCCGCAGCGATGAACTCCACCAGCGCGTCGCGGTGGCCAAAGGCGGTCTGGTCGTCGCCGGCCTCGGCGATCGCGCCGCGGTAGCTTTGCAGGCTACCCGCCGGCAGCAGCCCGGGATCGCCGCCGTCGCTCTGCCCGCGACCGAGGAACGCCGCGATCGCGTCGTCGCTCAGCTGGCGCAGGTAGTGGCCCTTCCAGTAGCGGCGCAGGTGGTGGCCTTCTTGGTCGTCGTCGATGCGTTGCAGCTCCAGGTAGGTCAGCACCTGGATCCGCTCCGCGGCCGGCGTCCGGCTGCGAAGGGCCGGCAGCAACCCACGTCCCTGGTCGGGGTCGCCGACCCAGACGTAGCCGACGCTGGCCAGCGGCCGGCCCCGCAGCTCAGCTGGGAGGAACGGCCAGTGGCCGGCCGTGCCGGCCCAGGCGGTCAGGGTCGCCTGCGTGGGCGCCTCGGCGATCAGGTCGCGCCAGCGTCGCAGCGGCCCCGGCGCCTGGTCGGGGAGGTAGAACGGGTCGACCAGCAGCGCTTGGGTGCCGACCGGGTGGAGGGTGAATTCGAACTCGGTGACCACACCGAAGTTCCCTCCGCCGCCGCGTAGCCCCCAGTACAGCCCGGGGTGCTCTGACCCGGTCACGTGGAGGACCTCGCCGCCGGCGGTGACCAGCTGGAAGCGGGTGACGTTGTCGCAGGCAAGCCCGTAGCGGCGGGCCAGCCAGCCCATCCCGCCGCCTAGGGTGAGGCCGCCGACGCCGGTATGCGAGACGTTGCCGGCGGTGGTGGCCAGCCCGAACCGCTGGGTAGCCCGGTCCAGGTCACCCAGCAGCGCGCCGCCGCCGACCCAGGCGCGACGCTGTTGCGGGTCGACGCGGACGGTGCCGAGGGGTGACAGATCGACCATCAGGCCTCCGTCAGGGACCGAGATGCCCAGGACGCTATGGCCGCCGCAGCGGACCCCGATCTCCAGTTGGTGGGCGCGGGCGAAGCCGACCGCGGCGACGACGTCGGCGGGGCTGGCGCAGCGGGCAATCAGCGCCGGGCGCCGGTCGACCATGGCGTTCCAGACCCGGCGCGCCTGGTCGTAGCCACTCTGGCCGGGCAGCAGCACCTGGCCTTGGAACCGGCGGCGCAGCCCTGCAACTTCCGCGCCGTCGATCGTGCGGTTCGGTCGTCTGACCATCACGTGCTCCTTGGGGTCTGTCCGAGCCCACCAGGGCGAACGTGGCGGAGCCACTCCCTCGGGTTACCGCATCCGGGTGAAGGTCATGTCCATCCACGGCTGCCAGCTTGCGCCGTCGTCGCTCCGTTCCCACTTGGCCGTCATGCCGTCTCGGTCGGGGCTGATCGTCAGCGTGGACCGCACCGCTCCGCCGGCGTCGGCGGAGTCGGGCCGGGCCACTGCGGCGACGTCGCCGCCGCCGGTAAAGGTCCACACGCCCTGCTCGTCGACCCTGGCCTGCATGACGGTGACGTTGCCCTCGTTGTCATAGGCGCGGGCGGTGAAGGCGTCGATGGTCGGGTCGTACTCGCCGATGAGCTCGATCGCCTGGACCTGCTGGTCCCCGATGACGACGTCGACGTGGTGGACCAGGAAGAAGCCGCCGGGGAGCCACTCGTAGATGTCGGTGCCGGTGATCGGGACCGGAGGATCGCCAACGATATGGCCTTCGGATCGCCACCGGCCGACCAGGGCGCCCAGCCGCTGGGTCTGTGGGCTGGGTGTGGGCGCGCGGTTGGGGTCGTGGGTGTCGCGCGGTTCGGGCATGGTTCCTCCTGTCGTCTGGAGGCTGTCGCCTGGCAGGCGCACCGATCCGGTCGGGCCGGGCCAAGTGGGCCGTAGGGCGTTCAACGGGCATAAACTGGTGTTCTAGGTTCCTTTAGCGTCCAGGGCTCCGTCCCGTGTGCTCATGCTTGGTTTGCAGGGGCGTCGTTCCTGTCTTGCCGCCTCCCGCGCCGCGCGGGAGCTCGTGAGTCTGCTCGGAGGTACGGCGGGCGCAACCGCATCCGCATCGCCCGCGACGCCGGCCGGCTCTGAGCTGGCAGCCACCCAGGTGAAGTAAGCATCCGCAGAAACCTGGTCGAGATGATCGCCCGGCCTCTCAGTCACGGAAGGAAGCATCGAGTTGAATTCCCCGCCGCCGGACGGCGCGCAATGGCCACCGACCCTGTTCGCATGGGCGGGCGGCGCGGAGGCCTGGTCCCGGCTGACCCGCATCTTCTACGGCCACGTCCGGGACGACCCGATCCTGGCGCCGGTGTTCGCCGAGATGAGCCCCCAGCATCCGGAATGGGTCGCGCAGTGGCTGGGAGAGGTTTTCGGTGGGCCGGCGATCTATACGCAGGAGCGTGGTGGCTACCCGCACATGTTGTCGCGCCACCTGGGTCGGGCGCTGACCGAGCAGCAGCGCGCCCGCTGGGTGCGGCTGATGGGCGAGGCCGCCGACGAGGCGGGCCTGCCGGCCGATCCCGAGTTTCGCTCGGCGTTCGTGTCCTACTTTGAGTGGGGGTCGCGGATCGCCCTGGCCAACAGCCAGCCCGGGGCACAACCACCGCCGCGCATGCCGGTGCCCCACTGGGACTGGGGCACGGCCGGCCCACCAGGCTCCGCTTTGGGCTCGGTCCCACCACCGTCCACGGCGCAGGCACGTGGCTCCGAGGAATCGGCCACGGTGGTGACTGGCCCACCGAGCTTCGCGCGCGACATCCGACCGCTATTCACCGACCATGACAGGGCCTCGATGCGCTGGGCGTTCGACCTTGGGGACGTGGCCGCGGTCCGCGAGCGTGCTGACGCGATCCTGGACCAGCTGGCCGCCGGACGGATGCCATGCTACGGCGCCTGGCCCGCCGAGCAGGTGAGCCTGTTCCGCCAATGGATCCACAGCGGCAAGCTCGACTAGGTGGGCACCCGGCCCGCTGCGCCGGTTGGCTCGGATTGAAGCCGGCGCAGCTACAGTCCTAGCGCCTCGGTGGGATCGGCGTACGCCGTCATCTTGACGACCTGGCCGTTCTCCACCGTGAATACGTCAGCAACGGTGACGTCGCCGGGCGTGCCGTCAACCAGCCGCCCAGACACGTGATGGACGACGACGATCTTGTCGCCGCTCCGGTGAGCGGTCGGCTCCGACACCATCTCGGACCAGCTCGCCCGAGATTCGCGGAGATACTCGGCGACGGCGTCCGGCCCACGCCTACGTCCGCCGTTGGGGAACTCGTCGGGCTCGATCCACTCGACATCCGGGTGCAGATCGGCAACGGCTCGTTCGATGTCTCCGCGTGCGAAGGCGTGGTACGCGCGCAGGACGAGTTCAACATCGGCGTCGGATCCCGTCGGGTCGATCGGCGGGCGCATAGGTCCATTCCTCGCTTGAGGCATTGCGGACTCTCGTAACTTTACGGACGGAAGGGCGGCCGTCACACTCGCTCATCCCTGCTCGTCAGTCATAGAGACGAGGGGGTTCGGTATGGGTTCGCGGATTCTGGTCACCGGAGGAACCGGGACGCTCGGCCGGCACGTCGTGGCGCGCCTGCTGTACGCCGGCCGGCACGTACGGGTGTTGTCGCGGCGCCCGCGAGAGCCGCGGCCAGGTGTCGAGTTCGTGGTCGGCGATCGGCGTGCCGTGGTCGACGATCCGCGCGACGCAGTTCTACGACCTGATCTTCAAAGGCGTACGGAAGCTCGGTGTGTTGCCCGTGGTGCCCGTGCCCGCCGGCTTCGTGCTGCAACCCGTCGACAGCGCCGAGGTCGCGGGCAGGCTGGCGCAGCTCGCGCTGGCCGCGCCGGCAGGCCGCGTTCCCGATTTCGCCGGTCCACAGGTGCTCAGCTTCGCCGACCTGCAGCGCGCATACGGGGTAGCCGCCGGGCGGCCCCGCCCGGTGGTGTCTCTCTGGTTGCCCGGTCTGGCCAAGATCCGCGCCGGCGCCATGCTTCCGGCGGACCCGGAAACCCAGTACGGCAATCGGATCTGGGCGGACTTCCTCAACGATCAATTACGCGGTAGCCGTACGGTTCCATGACGTCGTCCCCCACCGTGACCGGGTCGGGGTTGTGGTTGATGACCGTGACGAGGTCACCTCGGGCGCAGGCCTCGACGCCCGGCGGCAGGCCGGCCACGACCGGTGCGATGCCGCCGCGGTCGACCAGGTGGCGCGCGATGGCCGACCGGCCCGCTGCATCGGCCATGGTGGCCAGGTAGTAGGCCTCGCCGGCGCCGAACCCGTGGCGGGTGAATGCGGGAGCGCCGTCGCGGAAGGTTCCCAGCACCTCGGCGCGCTCGATCCGCAGTACCTCGGCAACCGCATCGCCGCCGAAGACGGTATCGCCCCAACGCACCGTGGCCTCGCCCGGCAGGATCCCCTCGAAGTCCACAACGGACAGCCCCAGCGAGGGTCCGACCCGGCGGGTGAAACCGCCGGGCAGGAAGCGATCGTGCTTGTCGACCACATCCGTGAACGCGGTGGCGAGAAGGCGGCCGCCGGCGCGGACATGCCCCAGCAACGCATCCGCATCGCGCAACAGGTAGAGGCTCGGCGCCACCACGAGGTCGTAGCCGTCGAAGGGGCCGGCCGAACGCGCCATGTCGACCTGCACGTTGAGCTCGTGGAAAGCGGCGTGCCAGCCCTGTACTTGAGCCAGGTAGTCGAACTGGGCCGGGTGGTCGGGCTGATCGATGGCCCACCAATTGTCCCAGTCCAGGATGACCGCGACCCGGGCCTCGCCGCCGGGCGCGGGCAGGTCCGGCAGGGCGGCCAGCTCCGCGCCCAGCTTCTCGACTTCCCGGTACGTGCGGGTCTCGGTGCCCGCGTGCGGCAGCATCGCCGAGTGGAACTTCTCCGCGCCGGAGGCCGCCTGCCGCCACTGGAAGAACAGCACGCCGTCCGCGCCCCGGCCGACCGCCTGCATGCTGAGCGCGGCCATCTGGCCCGGCGCCTTCGGTGCGTTGTTCGGTCGCCAGTTGACGGCGTTCGGCGCCTGCTCCATCAGAAGCCACGGCCGGCCCGGCTTGAGTGAGCGCATGAGATCGCGGGCGAACGCGGCGCTGCGGTACGCCGCCGGGTCGCGAGGGTCGACATAGTTGTCGTCGGCGATGACGTCCAGCTCCTCGGCCCAGCCCCAGTAGTCGCAGAACGGCCACGCGCCGATCATGTTGGTGGTGATCGGCTGGGTGGCGCCGGCGCTCCTGATGATCCGCTTCTCCATGCGCAGAATCTCCAGCAACGCGTCCGAGCTGAAGCGCCGGAAGTCCAGCAGCCCGCTGGGGTTCACGCTGGCCGGCGCGAGCCGCGGCGGCACGATCTGCTCGAAGTCGGTGTAGCGCTGCGACCAGAACATCGTTCCCCAGGCGTCGTTGAGGACGTCGATGCTCTCGTACTTCGCCCGCAGCCAGTCGCGGAAGGCTGCGGCGGCTTGGTCCGAGTAGTCGTAGACGGTGTGGCAGCCGAGCTCGTTGTTCACGTGCCAGAGCACCACGGCGGGATGGTCCCGGTACCGCTCGACGGTGCTCCGGACCAGCTCGGACGCGAGCCGCCGGTAGTCCGGCGACGTCGGCGCCCAGTGCTGGCGGCTGCCCGGCCAGAGGATCGCGCCCTCGTGGTTGCGGGTCAGCATGGCCGGATACCTGCTGGTGGCCCACGGCGGCGTCGATGCGGTGCCGGTGGCGAGGTCCACCGCGATGCCGTTCTCGTGCAACAGGTCGATCACGCGGTCGAGCCAGTCATAGTCGAAGACGCCCTCGTCCGGCTGGATCCGGGCCCACGAGAACACACCGACGGTGGCGAGATTGACGCCGGCGCGCCGCATCAGCCGTACGTCTTCGCGCCACACGTCCTCGGGCCACTGCTCGGGGTTGTAGTCACCGCCGTAGTAGATCGCCATGCCTCAGTCTTACCCGGCCCGGCGGTGCGGCGGCCGGGCCACGAGCGATCGGGCTAGTTGCCGACGAAGCTGTAGTTGTCGGTGGTGACCTGGCCAACGCTGTCGAGGGTGAGCCCGAAGGTGACCGCGCGGGTGCCGTCCGGTACCGGCGGGGAGGTCCAGGTCGCGGTGGTGTAGCCGGCCGAGGCCGGGAAGGTGGGGCTTTGCGTCCAGTAGGCCCAGGTCCCGGCGGTGTCCTGCCGGTAGAGGGTGAAGAAGGTGGTGGCGGTGGACTTGTACGCCACGCCGAGGGTGTAGGTGCTGCCCACGGTGACC
>DASYTU010000059.1:0-2738 GCA_036001925.1 Actinoplanes sp. | reverse complement strand
TTCAGCGCTCGCTGATGCCGGCGTCCTGGCAGATCCGCAATATCAGGTCGGCGGGATACCCGGTCAGGTCAACGATCTGGTCCTTCGTCAGGCCGGACATGGCCGCGCCTACGATCGCTCGGGCGAGCCGGTTCCTGGCTTCGACGAGCTCGTCCTGCGCCCGCTGGTAGTCCTCGAGGGCCGACCGCCATGCCCCGCAGCATGCCAGTTGTCGGCGGGGGTCAGACACCTTCCTTTGACTTAGGCAGGGCACCGCAGATCGCACCGAGGTCGGACATCCGATCCCGAGGCCGGGCGAAACATGCAGGATCTGCCTTTACACCGCTAAACCCTAGGAATAGCGTCTATCACCGGGTTGTCTCCGCGAACGATGAGCCGGAGGCGGTCCCGGGGGCTACACATGCAGGGGGAATTTGTCCGTCTGTCAACGGCAGCCGAAAACTGACCCACATTCGGCATCTGAAAACTGATCCACCTCTGGCTGGTTAGTCCTCGGTCGGCTGGTGGGGGACGCGGCCGAGGTCTCGGTCTTTGAGGCGGTAGAAGTCGCCTTTGAGGGCGATGAGTTCGGCGTGGTGGACGAGCCGGTCGATCATTGCTGCGGCGACCACGTCGTCGCCGAAGACTTCGCCCCAGCGGCCGAAGGGCTTGTTGGAAGTGACGATCAGCGAGGCCCGCTCGTAGCGGGACGAGACGAGTTGGAAGAAGAGGTTGGCGGCCTCGGCTTCGAAGGGGATGTAGCCGACCTCGTCGACGACGAGCAGCGGGTAGCGGCCGAGCCGGACGAGCTCGGCCTGCAGCCGGCTGGCGTGGTGGGCGTCGGCGAGCCGGGCGACCGACTCGGAGGCGGTGGCGAACAGGACGCGGTGCCCGGCTTGGCAGGCGCGGATCGCCAGCCCGATCGCCAAATGGGTTTTGCCGGTGCCGGGCGGGCCGAGGAAGACCACGTTGTCCTTGGCCGTGACGAAGTCCAGGGTGCCCAGGTGGGCGATGGTGTCGCGCTTGAGGGAGCGGGCGTGGTCGAAGTCGAACTCCTCGGGGCTTTTGCGGGCTGGGAAGCGGGCGAAGCGGATCCGCCCTTCTCCGCCATGGGACTCCCGGGCGGCGACCTCCCGCTGCAGGCAGGCGACCAGGAACTCCTCGTGGCTCCAGTTCTCGGCGCGGGCCCGTTCGGCGAGCCGGGGCACGGCCTCGCGCAGGGTGGGTGCTTTCAGCGCCCGGGTCAAGAACGACACCTCGGCGGTGAGATCTCGGGTCGGGGTGGTCTTGGTCGTGGCCCTCACGCGATCCCTCCGTCCAGGCCGAGGGCGTCGTCGTAGTCGGCCAGGCAGCGGATCTGCACGTCCGGCTCAGCGGGCGGTGAGACGACGTGCAGCGAGTCGCGGCGTAGCGCGATCGCGGCCCGCCGATGCGCCTGATCGGTCAGCGTCTGGTGCCGCGCCCAGACTCGCTCGTGGTCGGCGACCAGCTTCCCGTCGCAGAACGCGCGGACCCGCTGCAGGTCGGCTACCACCTCGATCCGCCGGCCGATCACGGCGGGGTCGACCGAGTAGTCGTTGGTGTCGTAGCGCAGGTAGTAGTCCCGCGGCAGCCGCAGCGAGGCCCGCCAGCCGGTCACCGGCGCCACCGGCGGCAGCGCCAGCATCGCCGCCCTATCCGCGGCAATCCGGTCGGCTGGGGCGCAGCCCATCGCCCGCCGCCAGCGCCGATTAGCCTGGGCGAAGAACTCGCCGAGCTGGGCGTTGAAATCGGCCGGGCCGGTGAACGTCCGGCCGGGCAGGAACGAGGTCTCCAGATACCCGTGCACCCGTTCAAGCAGCCCCTTGGCCTCCGGGTCGGCCGGCCGGAGAATGACCACCTTGGTGCCCAGCACCCCGCGGAACGCCTGCGTTTCGGCGGTTAACGCCGGGACACCGCGGCGGTACCTGCCCACCGCGCCTTCCCCGTCCCAGACCAGCGTGCGCGGCACCGCGCCCAGCCGGGAGATCAGCCGCCACCAGCCGGCAAACAGATCCTCGGCCGTGCGCGACGGGATCAGCACCCCGTCCACATGACGCGCATAGCCGGTGATCATCGTCAACACCGGCAGCTGCTTGGCCGAACGAGTCTGCCCGAACCCGACCGGCACCTCGATCGGCGGGAACCAGAAGTCGTGCTGGGCGATCTCCCCGGCCAGATACGTCGTGCGGTCCGACGGGTCCGGTGGCAAATACAGCGGCCGCAGCTCGGCCACCCGACCCGACAACACCCGGATCGAACGCTGCCACCCGATCCGCTCGGCGATCACCGTCGCCGGCATCCTCGGATACGTCTGCAGCAGCTCCCGGATCCGCGGCTCCACCGCATCAACGACCGACCCGCCCGGCCTGCGCCGATACGTCGGCGGCCCCTCCGCCTTCAACGCGTTGCGCACCGTATTCCGCGACACCCCGCGGACCCGGGCGATCGCCCGGACAGACAACCTCTCAGCCCGGTGCAACCTACGGATCTCCGCCCAGTCGTCCACCGACAACACCTCGCTCCCCTCCCTGGCTCGGCTAGAGCCAGGCTCGAAGGAGGTGGGTCAGTTTTCATGTTCCGACACCGGGTCAGTTTTCACGTGCCGCCGACACTCCACATCACCCCGATCTTGCGATCACGTTCCAGGTAGCGGACCCAATGCACTGGAACAGGCTTGTCGGACAGGAAGACCAGTGCAGAGCGTGTGTCACTGACCTTGAAGAATCTGTACTCGTACA
>DASYTU010000058.1:0-21971 GCA_036001925.1 Actinoplanes sp. | reverse complement strand
CTAGGTCGGGAGTGAGGAACACAGCAAGGTCCTGTGGAGCAGTTGGAGTGCTCGCCGCCCTGTCAAGGCGGAGGTCGCGGGTTCAAGTCCCGTCAGGACCGCACCACCACGGCCAGGTAGCTCAGTTGGTACGAGCGTCCGACTGAAAATCGGAAGGTCGGCGGTTCGACCCCGCCCCTGGCCACCAAGCCTCACGCCGGGCTTTGAGCACCGCCCACCTGCGGAAACGCACGGTGGGCGTTCTGCTGTCGGGGGCCGAATCAAGGCGGCGTTGTTGCCCGATGGTGATCCCAGATTTCCCATGATCACCGTCGCTAATTGCACGTTCGCTGCACGCCGCCGTCACATCTGACCGATCGGCCATCCACATCAACGAGCTTGAGGTGGTGGAGTGCCTGCATGATCCGCAGGCTGACCGTTGGTCGGCTGGAGTATCTGGTGCTCCTCGTCGGCTGCCTCATCTGCTTGGCCGCCAAGCACGCGGGAGTGAACGACTGGGTTCTCTCCGTAGCCTGGTTGCTGATGGCGCTCGCGGTACGCCGGACGCGGAACCGCGGCGTGCTGGATCGCTTCATCGCCCGCCAGCCGAGGTCGTCGAACGGGAGTCAGGAAATCTGAGGTCCGCTGCCGGTGCGGCGCGCGGCGTGGCGCGCGATGCCGGCCGGAGGCCGCTAGCAGCGGGCCGCGAGCGCGCACGGTGCGCCGCGCTTGCGCGGCGCCTCGATGATCGGGCGGCGCCGGAAACGCTCGGCAACTACGTGGAGCGCACCCACAGAACCTGAGCTGCGGAAACGATCGTGACTGAAACCGGAAGGTCGGCGGTTCGATCCCGCCTCTGGCCACCAGCAACACACGGCGCTCCCCCGGATCACGCCGGCGGATCAAAGGCCCGCCTCGGCCCGCTGCACCAGCTCAGCGATGTGCCCGACCAGGTGCGCCCACAGCTGCCGTGGCAGGTTGTGGCCCATGCCGTCGAAGGTCACCAGCTTTGCGCCGGGGATGGCCCCAGCCGTGGCCCGTCCGCCGCTGACGTCGATCATCCTGTCGGCGGCGGTATCGGCCACAGCGGCCTCGTCGAACGGGAACCCGGGCGAGCCGACCGCACGCGTCGCCCGAGCCTGCCAGTCGAAATAGCCTTGGCGCTCCTGCGGAGGCGCGCCCACCGAGCCGAGCGCCGCGACGTCGGTCTGACCGACGGCCGGGTCGCCGCTGGTCGAGAACATCGACGTGAGCGACCGGGCTCGCTCTGGGTGCTCGATTGCGATCGTCTGGGCCACCATCCCCCGAGCGAGGCGCCCACGAGGTGCGCGTTGTCCAGCCCCAGCAGGTTGAGCAGACCGATCGTCTCGGCCGCCACGTCGGACAACGTGTAAGAAACCGAGGACAGGTCACCCGCTGAGGCGGCCTGCACGTCCGCCCGGTGTCACGATCGTCTTCGCGGCCGGGTTCCACCCCACTTCGGTGCGATTGTCACTGCATCGACTACGGAATTCTCCACGACGCTCATGCGCATTCCTCCAATTCAACCCAGCTGAGAATAGAAAGGACTGGCGCACGCAATACGCCCACGCTCGCATGATCGGCCTCCCCTGATCTATCCGAGTGCTCCCCTAACATCGACGCCTGGTAATGAGACGTGATCGCGTCTCGTGCGCCGTGCAGCGCGTCGGGCCACGAGGTGCCCAAGAAATCGACGCGACAGGCGTCGAGATCCACTATTCCTAAGCAGACTCGAGATGCCAATTGCCCCGCAGTCCGCCATTGCGGGAGGAACGGTCAGGAGCGGCAATGGTCTTCTGCTGAGGCGATCGGGACTTTTGGCAGGTGCCTCATCGGCGTCTCGTCAGCAGACTGAAGTAATAGCGCCCCAGGGAGGTGGATCATGCTAAGTCGACGCAACTTTCTCAGACTTACCGGCGCATCCACGATTATGTGGTATATCGGCACGTCCGCAGGCTGGATGGAGCGCGCGTTCGCCTCGATTCCGGGTGGCACGCTCGACCCCGACGACGTCCCCAAGTTCCAGACGCCGATGCTGATCCCGCCAGTAATGCCGCGAGCGGGGACCATCACTATGCCGGGCGGCAAGCCAGCCGACTACTACGAGATCTCCGTCAAGCAATTCACCCAGCAGATCCTGCCGGCCGGTATGCCGAAGACGACCGTCTGGGGCTACGGTGCCGTCAAGTCGGCCAGCACCAGGGGCTTGCTGATCCACAACGCACCCTCGCTCACGATCGAGTCGAGCTGGAAACGGCCGGTGCGCATCAAGTGGATCAACGACCTGGTGGACGCCAACGGCGACTACTTGCCGCACCTGCTGCCCGTGGACCAGACGCTGCACTGGGCCAACCCGCCCGGCGGCACGACGGGACGCGACATGCGGCCGACCTTCACCTCCACGCCCGGCCCCTACACCGGCCCGGTACCGATCGTGACGCATCTGCACGGTGCATCCGGGGTCGGCGACGAGAGCGACGGCTACGCCGAGGCCTGGTACCTGCCCGACGCCAAGAACATCCCGGCGGGGTATGCAACCAACGGCACCTGGTACGACTTCTTCAGCGGAAAGGCCCGATCGAAGTTCGCCGTCGGCTGGGGGCCAGGGTATGCGATCTTCCAGTACCCGAACGACCAGCGCGAGTCCACGCTCTGGTACCACGATCACTCACTCGGTATGACGCGGCTCAACGTGTACGCCGGCCCGGCGGGCTTCTTCCTGGTCCGCGGCGGCCCTGAGGGGGAGAAGGCCATCCGCGACAGCCGCACCGGCGCGACCGCCGTGCTCCCCGGCCCTGCGCCCATTGAGGGCGACAGGTTCCCGTCGAACAAGACCTACTACGAAATCCCGATCGCGATCCAGGACCGCTCGTTCAACAGCGACGGCTCGCTCTTCTACCCGGACTCGCGAACGTTCTTCGACAACTACGCTGGGCCCTACATCCCTGATACCGACGTGTCGCCAATCTGGAACCCGGAATTCTTCGGCAACATGATCATGGTGAACGGGAACACCTGGCCGTACCAGACCGTCGAGAAGCGACGTTACCGGCTGCGGTTCCTGAACGGCTGCCAGTCCCGCTTCCTGATCCTCGAATTCGGCAACATTCCGGGCGTCGAAGTCTGGCAGATCGGCAACGAGGGTGGCTTCCTGGCCAGGCCGGTCAACCTCACCGCGAGCCACGGCAACCGGCTCCTCATGGGCCTGGCGGAGCGTGCCGATCTTATCGTCGACTTCACCAACGTGCCGGTCGGCAACTACACGCTGGGCAACGTGGGGCCGGACGAGCCGTTCGGTGGCGGGACCCCGGGCGTCGATTTCAGCCCGGCCGATCTAAACTCCACCGGCCAGGTGATGCAATTCCGGGTCGTGCCGGCCGTCGCGCCCGACCCGACAACTCCGCCGCAGTTCCTGGTGCTCCCGGCCATCACGCTGCTGACCGGCGGCACGACCCGGCGGCTCGCACTGCTGGAGCAGATGTCGGCGTTCACCGACGGGCCGGCCGAGGCCCGCCTGGGCGTCGTTACCGCAGGCGGCAGCCTGGTCCCGAAGCGGTGGATGGACGACATCACCGAGAACCCCGATGTCAACACCACTGAGGTATGGGAGTACTACAACGCCACCGCCGACGCTCATCCGATGCACATCCACGAGGTCGCATTCCAGGTCGTGAACCGGCAAGACCTCGCCCTGGACGAGAACGATGAGGTCATTCAGCCGGTCCAGCTGGCAGGTAGCCCCACCCCGCCCGAGTCGTGGGAATCCGGCTGGAAGGACACGGTGATCGCCTACCCGGGCCAGGTGACCCGGCTACGGCTGCGGTTCATCAACCCCGGCCAGTTCGTCTGGCATTGCCACATCGTCGAGCACGAAGACAACGAGATGATGCGGCCGTACCGGATCGGGCCACCGCAACAAGGACAGCCCTCTTGACGCTCAGCTTCTAAGTGGCCGAGCCACGTCGAACCCGCCAAGTGACAAGGAGTCGCGGGCGACCGGAGTCGGCTCGCGAGCACCCCGAACATCACTACCATCCCGCCAAGGCGCACTCGTACGCGGCGACCACGCTGGCGTGGTCCGGCGACCCGGCCGCCGAAGCTGTGGCCCGTCAGGTGATCGCAGAGCTGCAAGCCGATGGGGCTCGCCCGCGGCAAGTCGCTTCAACGCGCCGCCGAAATGAGCCAGACCGGGCCGGCAATCGACGGGTGGTCGCAGTTGGAGGAGGCGGCCGGCGACCTGCCGACTGGCGCTGTGGGCCCAGCTGATCGACCGGGCCGCTTGCTCAGCCTCCTCGTCACTGCTCCAAAACCCGTGCGTACGCGGCGGCTGGATGTGGCACGCTGACGGCGTGAAGCCGGACGCGGCCGAGGTTGATCGTCTTGCGGACGCTGCTGCGATCGTCCTGCCGGCCCTGACGGAGTGGTTGCGGTTCGCGGACGTCACCGCGCCGGCGCGGAGTCGTACCGACTGGCAATCGATGTTGGACCAGCCGCTGCCCAAGGACGGTGCCGGCTTCGAGGCAGCGCTGTCCGAACTCGCCGGATGGGTGGTCCCGAACGGCTTGCCGGTGGGAGCACCGGGGTTCAACGGATTCATCACGACAGGCCCGACCACCTCCGCGGCGGTCGCACAACTGGCGGCGGCGGTGGCGAGCCCGCAGCGGTACGCGGTCAGCGCCTTCAACCTGCTCGAGGCTGTCTCGCTGCGGTGGCTTGCGGAAACCTGCGCTCTGCCGTCGGACCTGACCGGGGTGTACTCCAGCGGCGGCTCGACGGCGAACCTTCTCGCGCTCGGGGCCGCCCGCCAAGCGGCATTCGAACGCCGCGGCGTCGATGTCGCGCGGGACGGCCTGCCCGCTCGTACCGTCGGAGCGGTCTACGCAAGTGCGGAGGCACATCACACGATCCAGCGCGCGGCCGGCGTCCTGGGGCTGGGTCGAGAAGGCGTCCGGCGGATCCCCGCGGACGATCGCCAACGGATGGACGCTCGCATCCTCGCGGAGGTGGTCGCCAGGGATGTCGCTGACGGCGTGGTACCTGTGGCGATCGTCGCGACGGCCGGGACCACCAACACCGGTGCGATCGATCCGGTAGATGCCGTGGCCGACGTCGCGGCCCGGCACGATGTCTGGCTGCACGTGGACGGCGCCTACGGCTTACCCGCCGCGAGTGTGCCGGGTCTTGCGCCACGGTTCGCCGGGGTGGACCGGGCGCAATCATGGATCGTGGATCCCCACAAATGGCTCGCCACCGGAGTTGGCTGCGCCGCCACGTACGTGCGCGACCGGGAGATCCTGCAGCGGGCGTTCACGCAGACGCCCGCGTCCTACCTCGCCATGGACGGAGAGGGGGCCGTGGAGTCGGCGTTCGAGGAGTTCGGCCCGCACTACGACGACATGAGCGTGGAGCTGTCCGCGCCGCCGCGCGGCGTGTTGGTCTGGGTGGTCCTCCGGGAGATCGGCCGAGCGGGCCTCGGAGAGCGGATCCGCCGGCATGTCGATTTCGCCCGCCGCTTGACGGAACACGCGCGACGCCATCCACGGCTCGAGGCGCTAACCGAGCCCGACCTCTCCGTAGCGTGTGTGCGGTACCTGCCGACGGGGGGCCCGCCCGCCGACGAGGTAGGCATCGACGCCCTCAACATGCGGCTGCTGCGACGGATTTGGCGGGAGACTCCGCACATACCCACGAGCACCGTCGTGCGCGGTCGGTTCGCGATCCGCCCGTGCTACATCAACCCACGAACCACGGCAGCCGACGTCGACGGGCTCGCCGAAGCGATGGTGCGACTAGGAGACGACGAGGCGGACCGCGGGCTCAGCCGGTGAAGCGCAGCAGCTCGTCCCGAGTGCCACCCGCGCTCACGTCCACGGTCAGCACCGTGCCGACCCCGCGGGCGTAGTACTTGCGCTCCAGCACGTCGGGTTCCAGCGGCGTGGTTTCCTTAGTCATCACCACGCCGCTGTAGGAGCCGGTCGGCACCTGGGCCCGCTCGGTGAGGCTGAGCACCTCGGCCTGGTCCTCGGCGTGGCCCTTGTAGTACTCCTGGCGGTAGCGGTCGCCGACGTCCGGGCGGGCCGGCATCAGGATGCCCGGTTGCGCGCCGCGGGTTCCCGCCAGCCAGCTGCCCTCGGTGCTGGTGACCTTGCCGTTCTCGAACTCCTTGGTGTCCTCGCCGAAGTACCAGACCGTGCCGTCGCGATCCTGGGCGTACCAGTCGAGCGTGTCTTCCTTCAGCTTGCCGTCGAGCTTGACGGTGTCGCGGACCTCGACACACGGCACGCCCATGATGGTGCGGGTCTTGGTCGTCGCCGTCACGACGGTGGTCTCGACGCCGTCCGGCGTGTTCGACCGGTAGTTCCAGCGCATGCCGGGCCGCAGCGGGAAGAACGGGTTGTCCACGATGGCACTGAAGGCCGCCGGGTCGACGATCGGTGCGTATGTGCCGGTGACGGGTGCGGCCGAGCCCGGGGGGATCGCCGATGGGCTGGCGGACGCCGGCGTTGGGGTGGCGGGGCCGCTCGGGCTCGCCGGCGGCGCTGGCGCGGGGCTACTGGTGCACGCGGACCCGACCAACACGGCCGCGACGACCATGATCCAACGCGTCTCGCGGGTCATCAGGACGCCTCCCCTCGATCAGGCAGAGGCTGCCGCCCGAGCGCTGAACCCACGCTGAACACGGCGGTTGATCATGAGGTTACTGCGTCCCGAAACCGGTTCCGGAGCGCAACAACCCCATGATCAACCCGGCGCAAGGCCCGGGTCGTGGAACGCTTCGGCGCGCGGCAGCCGCACGGTCGCCCGGGCGCCCCCGAGCGGCGCGTCGTCGATGACCACATCGCCACCGTGAGCGGCGACGATCTCGGTCACGATCGCCAGGCCCAGACCACCGGTACCGCCGTCGATCCCGACGCGCGCGTCGTCGAGCCGGACGAACCTCTCGAAGACGCGGGTCCGGTCGCCGGCCGGTACGCCCGGACCGTCGTCGTCCACGTGCAGGACCGCCCACCCGTCCTGCTCGGCGAGGGAGAACGCGACCCGGTGGCTGGCATGGCGGACGGCGTTGTCGACGAGGTTGCGCAGCATCCGGCGAAGTGCCGCCGGGTCGCCGTCCACCCGAGCCGCGGACACGCCGCTGGCATCGACTCGTACGTCATCGGCGTCACGCAGCCGGCGAGCCTCGGCGAGCACGAGATCGTCGACGTCGACCGGCTGGCGCCGCAGGTTCGGACCGTGCTCGTCGGCCTGCGCGAGTAGCAGCAGGTCGTCCACGAGCGCCTGCATGCGCAGGCTCTCGGCGTGCGCGACGTGGGCCAGCCCATCGCCGAGCTCCGGGTGGGCGAGTGCGACCTCGGCGTGCTGGCGGATTGCGGCGATCGGCGAGCGCAGCTCGTGGGAGGCATCCGCGATGAACCGGCGCTCCCGGATCTGCGCGCTTTCGAGCCGTTCGAGCATACGGTTCATGGTTGCGGCGAGCCGTGCGATCTCGTCGCGGGTGGACGGTTGCGGCACCCGGCGATGCAGCGCGGCGGCAGAGATCGCATCCACCTGGGCACGGATCGCGTCGACCGGCGCCAGCGCGCGGCCGACCACCCGCCACGTCGTCACGGCGACCACGCCCAAGAGCGCGGGCACGCCGATCGCCAGCAGAATCGCGAGCGCCCGGGTCGGCTCCGCGACCTGGTCCAGACTGTGCCCGAGCACCACCGTCCGGCCAGGGCCGGCGGCCGCGGCCACCGCGAGATAGGTGCTGTCATCGAACGGCACCTCGATCGCGCGCGACTCACCCGGCTTGAGCCGGACCAGCGCCGGAAGCCCGGCGGCGTTCGGGCTCGCGGCCAGCACCTCGCCGGCCGGGCCGAGGACCTGAAGCATGTCATCGTCGCCCGCCACGGTGGCGGCGCCGGGGCCACCGGACTCCACCAACCGGGCCACCTCGGCCGCGCGCACCGTGGTGGTAACGCGAACCTCCCGGGTGAGCACCGCGTGGAGGCTCGCCACCAGGGCGATCGCGCCGAGGAGTAACGCCACCCCGACAACCGCGACGGCCGCCGACGCGATGCGGACGCGGACCGAGCCGCGCAGCGCGCTGGCGAGTCCGGGCATGACCCTAGCCACCGTCAGCGGCCAGCCGATACCCGGCGCCGCGCAGCGTCTCGATGGCCGCCCGCCCGAACGGACGGTCCAGCTTGTCCCGCAAGCGCCGCACGTAGACCTCGACGATGTTCGGGTCGCCGTCGAAGTCGAAGTCCCACACGTGGGCCAGGAGTTCCCGCTTGCTGAGCACCTCGCCGCGGCGGCGCAGCAGGACCTCCAGCAGCGACAGCTCCCGGCTGGTCAGGGCCAGCTCGGTGTCGCCCCGCCAGGCGCGGCGCGCGGCCGGATCCAGCCGCAGGTCGCCGGCCGACAGTACCGCCGGCCGCTCGCGCGCCCCACGGCGCAGCAGCGCCCGCAGCCGAGCCACGAGTACGGCGTGCGAGAAGGGCTTCGTCATGTAGTCGTCCGCGCCAGTGTCCAGGCCCTCCACCTCGTCCCACTCACCGTCCTTGGCCGTGAGCATGAGGATTGGCGTCCAGGCTCCCTCCGCGCGCAGAATGCGGCAGATCCGGTAGCCGTTGACGCCCGGCAACATGAGGTCGAGCACGATCGCGTCGAAGGGCTCTTCGCGGGCGAGCCACAGCCCGTCCGTGCCGGTGAACGCGACGTCCACGGCGAAGCCATCGGCCATGAGGCCCACCCGTAACCCCTCGGCCAGGCGGGGTTCGTCCTCGACCACGAGAATGCGCATCAGCTCCATCCTCGCCTGTGGCAGCTGAACCGTCACTGAAGACGGAACAACTACCGTGGCCGCATGCGCCCGTTGCTGATCCTTCTCTGCTGCCTGCTGATCGCGGGCTGCACCGCCGACCGCCCCCGGGCCGAACGGTTCACCGGCCCGCAAAGCCAGACGCCCACGCCGGCAGTGTCGGCGACATGCCCCGCCTCCGCGGATGTCGGTTTCAGCGCGGGCGGCCAACCGGAACGGCAAGGCGTGGGCGACGGCGCGACGCTGTGGGCCCTGTTCTTCGCGCCGAAGGCAGTCGCCGGTCAGGAGATCAAGATCGCGTGGCGCATGACGGGCACGGGCGACCTCACGATGGATGCCGTCGGCCCGGACGGCGAGACCACGAAGCCCTCCTGGGGACCGGAGCCGCACAGCAGCAGCTCCTACCGGCGCCCGGGCGACGAGTGGGGCACCGGCTGGGTCTTCCCGACGAAGGGCTGCTGGACCGTCAACGCCGTGCGCACCACCGGCAAGGCCCACCTGACCATCCGCGTGGCTTGACGAACAAAAAGACCCGGCCCCACGAGGGAGACCGGGTGTGTAGTTATGTGCAGGCTACCACCCGACCGGCCGGGTCAGACCCGCCACCGGGTCCGGCAGTTGCGCGGTCAGGAAGTCGTCCGCGGTCAGCGTTCGCCACCAATGGTTTCCGACGCCGTCGTGGGGCTTGCCGCGCAGCGCGCCCGCCGTGTAGTTGTCCGACGGGTTGATCACGCCCACCGGGACCCGGGTACGGGCGTACCGGACCGGGAACTTCAGGTCGCTGTCGTTGGACACCACGATCGCGGCGTCGACGTCGCCGGACAGCACGTCGACGAGCAGGTGCGAAGCCACGTTGACGTCGGAGCCCTTCTCCTCGCGGTGGGCGTACGAGACCATGAACACCGCGTCGGTCACCGGCTCGCCGTGTGCGTCCTGCACCACGATCGGCCATTGCGGGTGCACGACTTCGGGGCGGCCGGTCTGTGGCGACGCCCGGACGGCTAGCGGCGCCTGCTTGACGCGAGCCACGTATGTCCCGTACTCGATGAGGTCGACGCTGTGCGCGGCCTTGAGGGCCCGCAGATAGATGTCCTGGTCGTGATATCCGGACGGGTTGGTCGCGGCGTCGATCACCGCGGTGCAGTAGACGACGCGCTCCAGGACGCCGTCGGGCCAGCCGATCCGTGCGGTGAGCAACGCCCGAACATCGAGCCAACGCCAGCCCGGCGTACCACGCCCGCAGAGCGACCGGCCCCCGTAGTAGAGGTTGAAGCCGTCGACGTAGGCGCCCACTCGCACCGCCGAACGCTAACCCACGAGCAGCGTCAGCGGGCAGAAGCCGGAGGAGCCTCGGCGAGCCGGGCGGCGCGGGAGTCGAGGTAGCGCTGCTCCGGGATGCTGAGCGTGCGTCGCGCCGCGAGCCGGTACTGCTCACGCGCTGCGGCGATGTCCCCCGCCATCTCCAGCAGGTGGGCACGCACCGCGGTCACCCGGTAGTGGCCGGCCAGCGCGGGATCCCTCTCGGCGGCATCCAGCTCCGCCAGGGCCTGCGAACAGCCGTGCACCATCGCGACCGCCACGATCCGGTTCAACTCCACCATCGGCCCCGGCGCCAACCGCTGCAAAAGGCCGTACAGCTGCAAGATTTGCGGCCAATCGGTGAGCTCGGGTCGCGTCGCCTCATCGTGCACCGCGGCGATCGCGGCCTGAAGCTGGAACGGTCCGATCGGCGCGCTTTGCAGCGTCGCGGTGATCAACGCGATGCCCTCGGCTATCGCCCTGCGGTCCCACTTGCTGCGGTCCTGCTCGGCGAGCGGCACCAGGCCGCCGTCGGGCCGCGTGCGCGCCGGCCGGCGCGCATCCGTGAGCAGCATCAACGCGAGCAGGCCGGCGACCTCGCCGTCCTCGGGCAGCTGCTGGCGCAGCTGCCGCGCCAGCCGGATCGCCTCGGTCGTCAGCTCGACCCGGTTGAGCTGCGAGCCCGAGCTCGCGGTGTGGCCCTCATTAAAGATCAAATACAACACATGGAGTACGGCGTTCAGCCGCGCCGCACGTTCGGCCGGTGGCGGCATCGTGAAGTGCGCGCCGCTGTCCCGGATCCGTTGCTTGGCCCGGGTGATCCGCTGGCCGACCGTGGCCTCCGGCACCAGCAGTGCGCGGGAGATCTCGGCCGTGGTCAGGCCGCCCACGGCGCGCAGCGTGAGCGCCACCTGGGAGACCGGGGTCAACGCGGGATGGCAGCAGAGCAGCAGCAGGGCGAGCTCGTCGTCTCCCCGTGCCGGCGCCGGACCCGGGAGCTGACACACCGCCTCCTCGCGCCGGCGCCGAGCGGTCTCGTTGCGCAGCAACTCGATGCGGCGGCGGGCGGCCACGGTGATCAGCCAGTTCTTCGGGTTGTCCGGAACGCCGTCGACCGGCCACTGCTGGGCGGCGGCGAGGAGCGCCTCCTGCACGGCGTCCTCGCAGGTGTCGAAGTCGCCGTAGCGGCGGATCACCGCCCCGAGGGCCTGCGGCGCGCACTCGCGCAGCAGGTCCTCGAGGCCGGGCTTACTCAGAGGTCCCATCCGCTCATGTCGAGGATCGGTCGGACCTCGACCTCGGTGATCGCAGCGTCGGGAACCTTGGCGGCCCAGGCGATCGCCTCGTCGATGCCCTCGCAGTCGATCAGGTAGAAGCCGGCCAGATGCTCCTTGACCTCGGCGTACGGGCCATCGGACGCGATCGTCTTGCCATCCCGGACCGAGACCCACGTCGCCAGCGACGGGTCGGCGAGGCCCTCGGATGCGACGTGTACGCCGGCTTCGGCCATCTCCTGGTTCAGCTTCATGTGGCCGCGGCCCAAGTCCATGCGCTGCTCGTCGGTCATCTTCTCCCAGGCCGCGAGCGACCGCGCGTTGGACTGGATGAGGATCAGGTACTTCATTTTCTTCCTCCCTTTCTCGCCCGAGACGTCGAAGCCGGATGTGCAGCTTCTACATCACTGGTGAGAGCCCGCCCAACTTTTTCCGGGGAGGACACATGTCGCACAACGTAAGCCAGATTCGCGAGGTCATCCAGGGCAAGGCGGCCACGCTGAAGACCGGCGACGTCAAGGCCATGCTGGCGTATTACGCGCCGGAGGTGGTGCAGTTCAGCCTCGCCCCGCCGCTGCGGCAGCTCACCGACGCCCAGGACCCGGCGCCGGTGGAGCAGTGGATCGCCACGTTCGAGGCCCCACCCACCCGCGAGGTCACCGATCTGGAGATCACGGCCGGGCCCGACGTCGCGTTCGCGACCAGCATCGACTGCCTCACGGCGACGCCGAAGGGAATGCCGGAGAGCTTCAGCCTCTGGTACCGGGTGACGCTCGGCCTGCGCAAGATCGACGGGCGCTGGCTGGTCACCCACGAACACTCGTCCGTTCCGTTCGAGATGGACGGCTCCTTCCGGGCGTCCATCGATCTGAAGCCCTGATCCGCACGGTCATGTGCCGGTGATGACGAATTCCGGGGTCACGTTGTACTTGTGGTCGGCGTCGCTCGGCTTGTACACCCGGTACCGGTGCTGACCCTTCGTCGGCGGCTGGGCCGCGAGCGTGAAGCGGCCCGAGCTGCGGATCGTCGCGCTGCTCACCTTGCTCCACGCACCGTTCCGGTAACGCTGCAGGTAGACGGCCTGACCGGCGTGCAGCGGGATGACGTTGCCCTGCACGTACCCGATCGTGCCGGCGGGCAGCGAGGTCGGCTTGGAGCTGATGCCGATGCGCACCTTGACGTCCACGCGTCCGGTCCAGGTGATCCCGTCGTAGTAGCGCACGCCGTCCGCGGTGGTGCCCTTCTCGACCTGCATATAGAGCCGGAACGCGTTGCGCTCGGGCTTGACGGTGACCGAGAACGTCCCGTCGGCCCGGGTCGTGGTGGTCGCCAGTTGACGTTCGTCGCCGTCGATGACCGGTTCGTTCTCGTCCTCCTGCAGGATCGTCACAAGCTTGCCCGGGATCGCGTGCCGGACCGCGGTGGCTTCCTCGACCCAGTACAGCCGTGCCCGCAGCGTGACCGTTCCGCCGTACACCAGGGTGGTGTTCTGGGTGGTGGTCGGCGATTGCTGATCGAAGTACGTCCCGAACCGCCCGATGGTCCGGAACACGGTATCGAAGCCGAGCGGTCGCAGATCGATGTCCGCGGTGCTGCCATCGAGCCGTGCGACGTGTATGCGGTTCGCCTCCCAGTTGCCGTACGGCTGCTTTCCGGCGAACGGGTCGAACTCCCACTCCCCGTCCTGCGGCGTGCCGCCGACCAGGTGGCCTTCCTCGAGATAGCCGCCGCCCACCGGCGCACCCTCGACGTTGATCAACACGTGGGTGGTGCCGTCGAACTCTCCGTTCGAGCTGTCGCCCTCGACGATGCCGACGGAATCGACGATGTGCGCGCGTAACACAGCGCCCGCCGTGACCTCGAGATCGACCGGCTCGGACGGTACCGAGAACGACGTCACCTGCGTGGCCGGCGCGGCCAGAGCGGGCGTCCCGCCGAGCAGGCCGACGACGAGCAGGCCCGCCGATGTGGCAGCTACCACGTTGACTCGACGCATCTAGTCATTGTGCCAGGGGTAGTCAACCCGCCGCCGTCGCGGCCGCCCGGCCAAGCGTGCCGCCGCGCGCAGGAGTCGGCCAAGCGCCTCTTGAATGAGCGGGCCCGGTCGATCAGGGTGTTGTCTAGATCGATGAGGGGCAGCGGGAGGAACGACGTGCTGAAATTCAGGAACGCGGCGGAGAAGGAGGCCTGGACGTTGGCCGAAGCGCTCAGCGAGAAGGGCTTCTCCTGCATGAAGCAGGCCGAAGAGGCCGCGGAGACGTTCCGGTCCGGGAAGATGCAGATGCGGAAGCAGTTCAAGGCCCGCGGCCTGTCGGAGGTGGACGCGGACATCCGCTGGTCAGGCATGACGGTGGCGAAGAAGGCGCTGTCCGACAACGGCTGGTACATGTCGCAGGCGTCGATGTACAACGAGGCCGCCGCGGCGCAGTACGCCAAGGCGCTGTACCTGAAGAACTGCGACGACTTCTAGCTGGTCAGGCCGCTCGTGCCACCGAGGTCCGCGGCACGGCCGGCCGCGTAGCCGTGCTCCAGGCCGCCGCCGGCGAGCCGGCGCCGACCAGCGGTGCGCAACCGAGGGTAGGCCTCGGCCATCCGTTGGTCGACCAGGCCCAGGCGGCGTACGAGAACGAGCTCGGCGCCGGGCGCACCGGCGGCCGCGACGGTCTCCGCCTGCCACAGGCGGGCGCCGATGGCGTGGGCGAAGCCGGCCAGCCAGGACCGGCGGAACGCGGCCGCGTGCTCGTGCGGCGGGACCCGCACCGCGGCCAGGCCGTGCGCGGCCTGCACCAGCAGGGACGTGAAGAGCAGCTCGACGCGTTCGAGGTCGGCATCGTGGCCGAAGAGATGGACCTTGACGCCGTCCCGGGTGCGCCGGACCACCCGGCAGCCCAGCGGGACGGCGACGGCCGCGAGCAGGCCGGCCTTGTCGAGCGCGTACGGCGCGTCGAGCGGCACGATCCGGTCCCCGACCGGGTCGATGGCGGGATCCTGGGCCGCCAGCAGCGCCCGATCGACGCCGTACTTGGCGATGAGCTCCGTCGCCTTGGCGGTGAACGCCTCGGCTTCAGCGGACGTGCACGCCGGATCCTCGGCCTTGGCGAGAAGCTTGCGAACCCTGGCCAGAAGCAGATCGCTCATGCTGGGCCGCCTATGGCATGCCCTCGCGGCCCTCGCTGCGCTCGGTGCACTCGGTCATGCCGGGCCGCATATGACATGCCCTCGCGGCCCTCGCTGCGCTCGGTCATGCGGCACGGTGGCGCAGCGTCGCCACCGTGGAGCCGGCCAGCGCGAGCAGGCAGTCGGGCAGTTGGCCGTCCGCGATGGCCGCGCCGAAGAGCGCCTCACCGGTCGGGATGTCGCCGTTCACGTACGCGCTGACGAACCGCGCGACCCAGCGCTTGTCGTAGCGCGCGCTGTCGATCCCGGGGAAGTCCAGCGTCCAGGCGCCACCCTCCGGCAGGTCGTTGCCGACCATGGTGGCGGCCAGGCACCACGCCACGTCGTACGCCCCGACGACGCCCGAGCGATCGACAACCGCGTCGAACGTGCCCACCACAGCGTCGCTGTCGCCGCAGAGCGCGCAGTGCAGCACCTGCGCCGCGTCGTCCAGGGCGTGCTGGGGTACGTCCGTCACGTCTGAAAAGGTACGTGGATCGGTCAAGAAACGCGCGCTGAGGCGGTCATTCATGCGCCCCGGAGTAGGCAGGTCAGACGGGCCGTACAGACCCGGTCGCCGGCCTCGTCGGTGATGACGATCTCGTAGGTGACCGCGGTCCGGCCGCGGTGCACGGGGGTGGCGACCCCGGTGACGATGCCGGAGCGGACGGCCTTGTGGTGGGTGGCATTGATGTCGACGCCGACCGCGAACGGCCGGTCCACGGTGTGTCCGTGCATCACCGCACCGACCGATCCGAGCGTCTCGGCGAGTACGCACGACGCCCCGCCGTGCAGCAGCCCGTACGGCTGGGTGTTGCCTTCGACGGGCATCGTGCCGACCACGCGCTCGGGGGACGCCTCCTTGATTTCGACGCCCATCCGCTCGCCCAGCGAACCTCCGCCGCCCCCGCCGGTACCGAAGAGCTCCTGCAATGCCGTATCCATGTCGGCCAACGTTACCGGCGCCAGCGCGGGAGACCAGCGACTCCCATCACAACGCGGCCGGACCGACCCTGGCACGAACCCGGGATCCGCCGGCCTGTCGCGAGCCTTAATTTCGCCGCATCGGGGGGTGCCCGGGTCGCGAGGGGACGGCCCGGGCCCTAGTTTGTACGAGACCGAACGGCCGAACGAAGGGACGCCCCCATGACGGAGCCGCAGGAAACCGTCGAGACGCGCGGCGATGACCGCGTGGACCTGATCGCCACCGACGCGAACGGCGACGGCAAGCCCGACGTCTGGGTGGCGGACACCGATGGCGACGGCAAGGCCGACCTGTTCCAGTTCGACACCGACGGCGACGGCAAGGTCGACGTCACGATGGTCGACCTCGACGAGGACGGCAATCCGGACACGGTGGTCGACGGCGACGGCGGAATCCCGCCCGCGGTCTAGCCACCGCCCAGCGACGACAGCGCGGCCGTTCCAGGCACCGCCCGGGGACGACAGCGCGGCCGTTCTAGGCACCGCCCAGCGACGACAGCGCAGCCCAGAGGACCGCGACCGCCAATACGGTGGTGGCCACGGTCGACGCGGTCTGCCGCCAGGACCGTGGTGCGGAGATCGCCTCGGGGTGGTTCATGCCGACGAGGATCCGGCGCTGTTCGCGTACCTCGTCACACCATCGGCCGACCGAGCCGTCGGACACCGAACCGGCGGCCCGGCTCAGCTCGACCGCCAGCCGCGCCTGGGCACGTTGCAGCCGCCGTACCGCCAGAAAGCCGCGACGGCCCGCACGCCGCCGGGCGGAGGCCCGCCGGGCGCTCGACTTCAGGACGCCCAGCTCGGCCTCCGTGATCAGCTCGGGGTCGCCCAGCGTGGCCAGCTGCGCCACGTAATAGTCGGCCTCGCGGTCGTGGGCGCTGCGTACCAGCAGCAGGATCAGCACCAGCGGCGGCAAACCCTTGACCACCAACACCGCGAGCAGCGCGAGGCCGCCATTGCCGAGGCCGTCGTCGAGGATCGGCGAGTTCCAGAGCACGTGCGACGCCCAGGCGCCGGCGACGGCGAGGACCGCGACGCCGAAGCGGACACGCCGCGAACGGTCGGTACGCACGACCAGGTAGCCGATGCCGGCGCCGGCGAGCGCACCGAACAACGTATGACTCCACACGCCGGAGAGGAAGCCGCGCAAGAGGAACGTCGCGATCACCGGCTGGACATGATCGCCGTTCCCGGCGAGAGCGACCGCGCCCATGGCGAACACGATGTCCTCGACGATCTGGAACCCCAGCCCCACCATCGCGCCGTACACGATGCCGTCCAGCACGCTGTTGACCTGAGCACGGGCGATCAGCACGATCGCGACGACGCCCAGCGTCTTCGCGATCTCCTCGACCGTGGGCGCGGCGAGCGCCGCGCCCCAGCCGGCCGCAAGGCTCGGGGAGCCGAGCTTCGCGGTCAGGTCCTCGAGCGCCGCGCTGCCGGGAATCGACGCCGCGGTGGCCACCAGACCGCCCCAAGAGAACGCCACGACCAGCAACGCGGCGGGCTCGCGTTCGAAGAAGTCGAGCTCGGAGACGAAGAGCCAGAACGGCACGGCCAGCAGCCCGAACAGCACGAATGCGGTGAGCGCGGCCAGCGGGTACGTGGTGGCGAAGCGTACGCCGACCATCCCCATCCGTACGCCGCCGACGACAAGAAGCCCCAGAACGATCCAGAGCGCCGGCGTTCGTGAGAGCGTCGCCCGTGCCGGCCGGACGTCCGTCACGACGGGTCCAGCGTGCGGGTGCTGGCCTCGATCGCCGGAAGCGTACGGCCGAGATCGAGATCGGCGCCGCTCACCGTGACCTCGATGATGTGGCCGCCGTCGACGAAGACGGCGTACCGTCCGCCGCGGCCCGGCCCGGTGTAGCCGCCCTGCAGGCCGGCGACGCCGCTACGGGTCGCCACCGCGAGCTCGGAGCCGGTGAGCTGATAGCCGGACGTGTCGGTGATGCGCTGGCGCAGCCGCCGGGCGGCCGCTTGCAGGGTGCCGTCGAAGGGCTGCACGACGATGGAGTACCGCACCGGCCCGAGCCGGAACAGGACCGAGCCGTCCTCATCGCCGGGCCGCGTGCCGGTCACGTCGAGGACCGCGCCGGGCGGCGGCACGACGGTCACCCCGCCGCCGATCAGGTACGGCTGGTCCGCGCGTACCGGCTGCTCCGAGGGCAGCGAGCGGTCCAGGGCGGGTAACCCGAACGCGAGTCCCGCGATCGCGGTGACCAGCCCCAAGGCGCCGAGAAGGCTCGCAAACTGACGCCGCGTAACCGTCCGCATACGTCAAAGTTAGCGAGGGTCCACAGCCCCGAGGTAGCTCATCGGGCCAGCTCCAGGACCGCGAGATAGTACGGCCGGTCGGCGTCGTCGATCGATGCGAGCCGCCACGGCGTGCCCGCGACCAACCCTTCCAGCTCGTCGACGGAGCAGACGAGGTAGTCGAACCACTCGGTGGCCAGCAGCCGGTACCGCAGCCGCACGCGGAGCTGGCCGCCGAGCCGCCCGCGGGACCGGTTGTACTGGTGGTAGGCGACGTGCACGGGGTCGGTGGTGCCGTACGGGTCGGTGCCTTGGGCGACGATCCGGGCACCGGGACGGGCGAGCGCGGCCAGCGCCGCGAGCAAGACCGGTGCCCGCTGCCGGCTCTCCAGCAACCCGAGGTTGTTGCCCAGCAGAAGGAATGTGTCGTAGCGGGCGCGGGCCAGCGCGGCGTACGCGTCGACGGTGTTGAGCACCGTGTCACGCAACCCCCGCTTGCGGGCCACCTCGATGGCCCCGGGCGAGATGTCCAGCCCGGTCACCGCGATGCCACGGCGCTGCAGCTCAACCGCCGTACGGCCGGCACCGGTGCCGACGTCGAGCACCGCGCCCCGGACGAGGCCCAGGGCCCGATGATCGTGCGGCTGCCACTCGTGCGGCTCGTCGAGATAGTGGTCGGCGGGCGCGCCGTTGATCAGGCCGTCATCGCGCTCGATGACCTCGATGACCGGCCGCGGCACCCGGCCGCCGGCGAGCGGTCGCGGCCCGACGCCGGTCCGGACCGCGTACGCGTCGCGGATCATCTCGCCGAACACGTCGCCGATGCGCGGTTGCTCCACCGTCACCAGCCTTGTGCCATCCGGGGACGGGAGCAACTCGGTCACGAAGAAAGGGGCGATCGCCTTCCCCAGCGCTCGCCCCCTGCAACGATCTTTCGGTCGACCGCGGTCCGCCTCACTCGCCCTGACGCTGCGCGGGAATCTGACCCTGCAGCAGGGCTCGAACCTCCGACTCCCGATAGCGACGGTGTCCGCCCAGCGTACGAATGGCGCTGAGTTTGCCCGCCTTGGCCCACCGGGTCACGGTCTTCGGGTCGACACGGAACATCGACGCCACCTCGGCCGGTGTTAGTAACGGCTCGGGATCATGGGTACGCGATGCCATCGGTCACTCCTCCACAGGTGCCTAAAGACAACGGCCGGGGTCCCGCCGGCCGGTGCGTCTCTCATGGTCCGGCTAGTCCCCGATGTCCGACATGGGCCGAACGGCCGAACGTCCCTAGATAGACGGTTGAAGCATGCCCGATTTTTGCGTGTTTTGTACGCCAGAAAGTGTCTCGTTTGGACCGAAAATCACGCTTCGGCCCGGGTTGATTACGAAGAGTATTCGCCTAGAGAGCGCTCTCCGACGCGCCGATCCGTGGCCGTTCGTCCCCATTTCTGCAGGTCAATTGCACCTCTCCAGGAGCTGCACCGCGCGCCACCGCTCGACCAACTTCTCGTACGCCTCGGTAGCCGCTTCGGCGTCCCCGCGGGACAGCGCGGACAGCCCCGCGGCCACCAGTCCCGGTGAATCGTCCTGTGCCAGATCCTCGTCCGGAAGCAGGGTCGTCAGCCCCCCGTAGTCCAGCTCCACGATCGAACGGGGATGAAACTCCTCCAACCATCGCGCGCCCTCCTCGACCGCCTCGGTGATCGGGGCGTCGCCGAGCGACTTGCGCAGCACCGACACCCCACGGTGCGCGCGCCGGCGGGCCTTGGAGATCTCGGTGCGGTAGCGCAGCGTGCGCCGGGGGGCGGCCAAATGGAACTCGCGCTCCTCCAGGTCGACGAAGACGAACCACCGCAACGGCACGCCCCAGGTGGCGACCTGCTCGTGCACCCGGGGGATGCCGTGCTCAAGCACTTTCGCCCCGTTGCGCCAGTCCTCCACGATCGCCCTGGCCTGACCGGCCAGAACCGGCGGGACGAACGCGTCGGCCAGCACGCTGGGCACGCCGTCGCGGGCGTTCAACGCCGCCTCGGCGACGCGCAGCCGCAGGTTCCACGGACACACCAGAAGCGAGTCGCCCCACTCGAGCACGTACGCCTCGTCGGGCAGGTCGGGCAGCCGGGTCCAGCCGGCGCCCAGCGCCTCGAGCACGGCAGTGCGTTGCCGGACCGGCCCCTCGATCGGTCCCAGGGCGCGACCTTCCCGCGCGTACCGGCGCCAGAAAACCTGCCGGTCGCGGTCGAAGGCGGTCAGTGGCTCGTAAACCCGCAGGTACGACGCGAACAGTGACGGCACGGCGCGATCCTTTCACGAAACTACGATCAGTTGCCCTCCGCCCTGACAGCAATGCGGTCAGCGTGTGGTCGATCGTGCCGTCGGATACGCGACTAGGCTCGTTGATGTATCCGGCCCACCCCGCCGGATCAGGCAGCGGGCCCCACGAGGGCCACGTAATGGATCAGGAGAAGCAGCGATGGGCGTATTCGTCAGCGGCGACGGAACCGAAGGCGAAGGTCATGAGCAGGTCGCCTTCTGTCAGGACCGGCACACCGGCCTGAAGGCGATCATCAGCATCTATTCGACGGCCCTCGGGCCAGCGCTCGGCGGCACCCGCTTCTACCCGTACGAGCGGGAAGAGGACGCGCTCAGCGACGTGCTGCACCTGTCGCGCGCGATGGCGTACAAGAATGCGCTCGCCGGTCTTGATCTTGGTGGCGGCAAGGCCGTGATCTGGGGCGACCCGGCCCAGCTGAAGAGCGAGGCACTGCTGCGGGCTTACGGACGGTTCGTGCAGTCGCTGAACGGCCGCTACTACACCGCCTGCGACGTCGGCACCTACGTCGCCGACATGGACGTGATCGCCCGCGAGACCCGCTTCGTCACCGGCCGCAGCGTCGAGCACGGCGGCGCCGGCGACTCCTCGATCCTCACCGCGTGGGGCGTCTTCCAGGGCATGCGCGCCGCGGCCGAACACAGTTGGGGCACCCCGACGCTGGCCGGGCGCCGGGTCGGCATCGCCGGCCTCGGCAAGGTGGGCAAGACCCTGGCCGGCCACCTCATCGAGGACGGCGCATCGGTAGTCGCGACCGACGTGAACCCGGACGCGCTCGACTGGTCCCGCCGGACGTACCCGCAGATCGACCTGGTGGCCGACACCCACGCGTTGATCACGTCGGACATCGACGTGTACGCCCCGTGTGCCCTCGGCGGCGCGCTCGACGACGACACCGTCCCCGTGCTGCGCGCCAAGGTGGTCGCGGGCGGCGCCAACAATCAGCTCGCCCACCCCGGCATCGAGAAGCTGCTCGAGGAACGCGGCATCCTGTACGCCCCCGACTACGTCGTCAACGCGGGCGGGGTCATCCAGGTCGCCGACGAGATCGAGGGCTTCAACTTCGAACGCGCCAAGCTCCGTGCCACGCGGATCTTCCAGACGACTCGCCAGATCCTGCGCCTCGCCGACGACGAAGGTGTGCCCCCGGCCGTGGCCGCCGATCGGCTCGCCGAGCGCCGGATGGCCGAGGTCGGCCGGCTCCGGTCCATCTACCTCAGGTGAAGGGCGGGAGCGATGTCGGGCAGAGGGTGAGGCACGTCGCAACTGGCTGCCGTGTCACACACAACCCGAGGTGCCGAAGGCGGCATCGTCCATGTACCGTAAGAGCCACGAGAGATGCCTGACGTCATCGGGGCCCGCCTTTGGGCTGCCCCGAATTCTGTGCGAGGGGGTCGAGCCATGGGGCGCGGCCGTGCTAAGGCCAAGCAGACGAAGGTGGCGCGGGAGTTGAAGTACCACTCCCCGAACACCGACCTCACCGCCTTGCAGCGCGAACTGGCGGGTGCCGGTAAGTCCGACCATCGCTTCGACGACGACAACGATGAGTTCGTCGACGACGATGAGGACGACGCGGACGACGATCAGGACTCCTGGTCGCCGACAAGGCGCTGACCCGCATTGCACAGAGCACGCGGCTAACCGCGTGCTCCCGTGTGTCGTGGTCGAGCTGACCGACTGAAGGCCCACGCGGGCTTTCCGCGTGGGCCTCGTCGGCTGCCGCGAAGGCTCAGCGCGGGCGGTTGTTCCAGTTGTAGAACGTCGGGATGTTCTCGGAGTGGTTCCAGGCGCACACCGCCGAGTCCTTCGAGGTGCTTTCCGCGCGTTTCTGCCGGGCCGCCTCGGCCTCCTGGAGCAACGCGGCCAGGCCGGC
>DASYTU010000057.1:0-3984 GCA_036001925.1 Actinoplanes sp. | reverse complement strand
GCACGCTACGCGAGGGAAAGGAAACACCTGCGCGCCAGCCGATGGTTACCGGTTCGTCATTCTCGTTGTGCGCGGCCTCCGGTGGCCGGGACAATCACCGCGTGACGCTTCACCGTCGGGTCGGCGGGTTCACTGTGGTCGCGGGGCTCGCCGCGATCCTGACCGCTGGCCCGGCGGGGCCCGCGGTGGCTCACGGCGGTGGACCGTCGATCCCGGATGCGGCCTACTATCGCACCGCACTGAGCGGCGACAACATGCTACCGCCGGGTGTTACGGCTTCAGTCGACCCGGCCGGGGAGTGGCTGGAGGTGGGCTACACCGGCCCTGCAGAGGTTATTGTGCTCGGCTATTCGGGGGAGCCGTACCTGCGCATCACCGCCAGGAGCGCGGAGGAGAACACCCTCTCGCCGACCACCTACCTCAACAAGGCCGGCTTCGCGGACCTGCCTGCCGGGAGCCTGGCCGCCACCGTCGCGCCGGTCTGGCAGCCGATCGCCGCCGTGGGACGCGCCCGCTGGCACGATCACCGCATCCATTGGATGGGTCAGATCAAGCCACCGGCGGTGGCCGCAGACCCGACGCGCGCTCACGTAGTCAGCGCCTGGACGGTGCATGCCATCGACGCGGGGCAGCCGTTCGACATACGCGGAACGCTGAACTGGGCCGGCAAACCGAGCGACCATCTGAGCAGGTTTGCCTGGCTGATTCTCGCGGTCGGCAACCTGCCATTTGTCGTGGCCGGCGTGATGTTGGCGGTCATGCAACGGCGGCGTCGAGCCGGACGCGGGCCGGGTGCGCCGACCGCCGGTTCTCCAGCTCCGATGGTGACGTCCGGCTGACGAGTGACTCTCTTTCACCGCCGATGGTCTTTCGGTCGTCGACCGTCATCATCGTGCCCTGCGCCGAACGCAACGACACTCAAATCTCATGGTACCGCGCTATTGTAGCGATCTTGGATGTCGGCATAAACCGGCCATGACGCGAAGACTTGAAGGACCCATCATGGACTCATACACCATCACCATCGCACCCAACGACGACAGCGGTAACAGCACGACGCTCGTCGTGGACACCTCCGGCGATCAGATCCGGATCACCGACGTGCATCTGCATGCGGCAGGTGGTCTCTCCGGCGGCACAATGCCCACAGTGGACTTCGGATTGCTCCTCCGCGCTGTCGGCACCTCGCCCTCCGGCCAGTCGCGTATCGAGCCCGCGCCGGCGGATGTGCGCTCCCACGTCGAAACGGCTTCACCGGCCGAAACCACTGAGCCGAGTACCGAAAGCATCGAAGAACCGGGACCCGCAAAGGCAACCCGCTCCCCGCGCGCCAAGCGCACGGCCGCCGGCACGCCGGTTGCCGAACCGACACGGCCGCGGTCCCGCCGCAGCCGCGCGGCGAACACCGCGGCACCCGAGGACACCGCCACCGGCACGCGCCGCCGGCGTACGCCGGCGAAGACCGCCGCGAAGAAAGCAGCGGCCAAGAGGGCCACCGCGCCGAACACCGGCGGCGGGCGCGCGTACCGCCGGATGCCCGAGGACTTCCGTGCCGTCTACCAGCAGACCAGTTCACCGGCCGCGATCGCCGACCACTACGGCGTACCCCGGCACACCGCGCAAGGATGGATCCGCCGCATCAAGAACGAGAACTAGCGTTCGCGCTAGGAAGCCAAGGTGCCGCGCTAGTCCCGGACCGCGGCGACGGCCTGCCGTCGACGCGGCACGACGCGCGCCGTATGGTGGGCGGTTGGCTGAACGCTCGGTAACGAGAGGCCATCCGATGCGCAGCTCCGCATTCGACGTGCGTACCGGCCACCGACGGCAGCATGGTGGGCACGGCTGAGGCCGGCACAGCTGCCATACGGGCGCCGCGCGGCAGCAGCGGACTCGCCGACACGCCCACGGCACCTCGCGGAGATCGCCCGTCGCTGATCGACCCGGCCATCGTCACGTTCCTGCCGGCCCGGGCGGCACCGGCTCCACGATCTCGCCTTGTCGCGGAATACCCTCGCTGACCTGTCGTGGTCGACGCGCACGGCGGCCCCACGCCCGGTAGTTGCCGAACGCTATCGGGATGCCGCGGGCGGTCAGCAGGTCGAGGGAGTCCATGACCTGAACGTGCACATGTGGCTGGGTGGAGTTCCCCGAGTTGCCGCACTCGGCAAGTTCCTGCCCCACGACGACGGCGTCGCCGGCGCGCACCCGCAGCGAGCCCGCGCGCAGGTGTACCAGCGCCACGTAGGGTCCGCCATCCCGCAGCGACAGGATCACATGGTTCCCGGTGACAGCGTCCAGGCCCCGCCGAAGCCGGGACGCCTGGGTGAGGGCGTACGGCAGCAGCGTCACCGGCGACCGCCGAGCCGGATGGTCGAGCTCGCCGTCGTGCACGGCCACCACCCGGCCCTGCGTGGGCGCCAGGATGGACCGGCCGAATCCGAAGAACCGGTCGGCCGGCTCCGCCGCGACCAGGGTCCGCCAGTCCGACTTGGTCGCCGTGCGCCGGCCGCGCACCGCGACGAAGTCGATGGCGAAGGTCTCTCCGAGAAAGTGGGTGCCATGACTGGGCACCCGTCGCGCCGGGCTGTTCCTGGCTTGCCAGGTTCCCCTGAAGGGCAGCGTCAGCACCACCGGCGCCTGGTGCGGATCCGGGCGGTAATCGGCCGCCGCTCGCACCGCCTCGGCGAGGGTGACCGGGTCGGCACGCCGGTCATCGCGCATGTGCCCACTCTCCACTGTGGTCAGATTGCGATCAGCCCGGCTGAGAGAACAGGAGCCATCGCCGCAGCAAAGCGGTCCACGTGTGCCTACCCACGATCCCGTCGACGGTCAGGTTCTCGTCCGCCTGAAAGGCGCGGACCGCCGCCTCCGTCTTCGGCCCGAAGATACCGTCGACGGTGAGCTCGTCAACGCCCTTGACGAAGTTCAACATGAACTGCAGGCGCTCCACCGGTGGTTCTCCGTCGTGCTGTCCTTTGCGGAGAACGGGAAGGCTCAACGTCACTTGCGCCTCGGCCGTTTGCGGGTTCATCTCATGCTCCTCATCAGGTCGACCAACCGCCTTGCGAGACTTCTCTCAGAGCCTGCGCCCGCGGCGTGATCGAGTACGAGGCGAAGTCACCGATCCGACAGCGCTGGTGGTAAACCGGCGCAGTCGCAGGCTGTTGGCGACGACGAAGACCGACGAGAACGCCATCGCCGCTCCGGCGATCATGGGATTGAGCAGGCCGGCGGCGGCGAGCGGCAGTGCGGCGACGTTGTAGGCGAACGCCCAGAACAGGTTGGTCTTGATGATCCGCAGTGTGCGCCGCGACAGGCGGATGGCGTCGACGGCGGCCGTCAGGTCGCCGCGGACGAGGGTGAGGTCGGACGCTTCGATGGCGACGTCGGTGCCGGTACCCATGGACAATCCAAGGTCGGCCTGTGCGAGCGCGGCGGCGTCGTTGACACCGTCGCCCACCATCGCGACGGCCTTGCCTCGGCTTGCAGGCGTTTGACGATGTCGACCTTGTCAGCGGGCAGCACCTCGGCGATGACCTGGTCGATGCCGACCTCGTCCGCGACGGCCCGGGCCACGGTGGCGTTGTCGCCGGTGAGCAGTACCGGAGTCAGGCCGAGGCGGCGCAGCGCGGCGACGGCGTCGCGGCTGGTGGACTTGACGGCGTCGGCGACGGCGAGGACACCGCGTGCGGTGCCGTCGCAGCCGGCCACGATGGCGGTCTGCCCGGCGGCCTGAGCGGCCGCAGCCGCGCGTGCGACCTCGGCCGGTACGCCGAAGCCGGCTTGCTGCAACAGTGCCGGGCGGCCGGCGTACACGTGATGCCCGTCGACCATGCCGCGGACGCCGAGCCCGTCGGTGCTGGTGAAGCCGGACACCGGCGGCAGTTGGCCGACGGTGTCGGCGGCGCCGCGGGCGACGGCTTGCGCGATCGGGTGTTCGGATGCGACCTCGACCGCGCCGGCCAGGCGCAGTAGCTCGTCGCG
>DASYTU010000056.1:0-1886 GCA_036001925.1 Actinoplanes sp. | reverse complement strand
GGGAATGAATCCGGCAGCCTTCGACTACGTACGCGCCGAGTCGGTCGACCACGCGGTGTCCGTGCTGGCCGAGCACGGCGACGAGGCCAAGGTGCTGGCCGGCGGGCAGAGCCTGCTGCCGCTGATGCGGCTGCGCCTGGCGACTCCGCAGGTCGTCGTCGATGTCGGCCGGCTGGCCGATCTGCGCGGCGTGCGCGAGGACGGTGACGCTCTGGTCATCGGCGCGCTGACCACACACTACGAGGTGATGAACAACGAGCTGGTCCGGCAGCACGCCCGGCTGCTGGCCGAGGCGACGGCCACGCTCGCGGACCCGGCGGTCCGGCATCGGGGCACCTTCGGCGGGTCGCTCGCACACGCGGACCCGGCGGGTGACTTGCCGGCGGTGGCGCTGGCCCTGGACGCTGAGCTGGTCGCCCAGGGCCCCAACGGCCGGCGGTCGATCCCGGCGCGAGAGTTCTTCGTGGACTACCTCGAGACGGCGCTGTCTCCGGACGAACTGCTTGTCGAGGTGCGCGTGCCGAAGTTGGGTTCCGGGTGGGGGTTCCAGTATCAGAAGCTGCACCGGGTCGCGCAGGCCTGGGCCATCGTGGGCGTCGCCGCGGCGGTGCGCCGGGACGACGGGTCGATCGCCGAAGCGCGCATCGGGCTGACCAACATGGGCCGGACGCCGCTGCGAGCCGAGGCGGTCGAGCAGGCGCTGGCCGGCACGGATGCGTCGAACGACGCCGCTCTCGCCCAGGCCGCAGACCGGGCGGCGGAGGGCACCAGCCCGCCGAGCGACCTGTCTGGCCAGGCCGACTACCGCCAACACCTCGCTCGGATCCTCACCCGGCGTGCCGTCCGGCGCGCGGCCGGGCTCTCGTAGCGATCGCCGCCGGTGAGATGGCACTCGGTTTTCCGACGGCCGCGAGGTGTGCGGACGGCGGGAAACCGCGTGCCATCTCGGCGGCTTTCCGGGCGATCGCATGCGGAGCGAAGCGCAGCCAACGAGCAGAGTCGAGGCCAGCATGCATCTCAATCACGAGTTCGTCGTTCCGGTGCCGGTCGAGCAGGCGTGGGACGTGCTGCTCGACATCGAGCGGATCGCGCCGTGCCTGCCGGGCGCGACAGTCGAGTCGGTCGAGGGCGACTCCTTCGCCGGGCGGGTCAAGGTCAAGGTTGGACCGATCACGGTGACGTACAAGGGGACCGCCACGTTCGTGCACCGCGACGAGGAGTCCCACCGCGCCACGATCAGGGCCGACGGCCGGGAGGCCCGCGGGTCGGGGACGGCGGCCGCGACCATCGAAGCGGTGCTGCACGACGAGGGCGACCGCACCCGGGTAACGCTCGACACCGAACTAGCCGTCACCGGGCGGCCCGCCCAGTTCGGCCGCGGCGTGATGGTGGACGTGAGCAACAAGCTGCTCGGTATGTTCGCCGACTGCCTGGAGCGCACTTTGGCCGCCGGTCAGGCGGCACCTGTGGCTGCGGCGGGTGGCGCCGCCGAGGCCGTACCCGGCGAACCGGTCGCGGCCTCGGCGGCTGCCGGACCCGGTGAACCGGCCGCGGTCTCCGCCGCGGCCGCGGTCCCGGGCCCGTCGGCGGCGCCGACCGCCGGCCGCCCCGAGGCGCCGCGTCCCACCCCTGAGGCGATCGACCTGGTGGAGGCAGCCGGCGGTCCCATACTCAAGCGGGTTCTCCCCGCTGTGTCGGCGGTGATCGTGCTCGTGCTGCTGTGGCGGATCCTCCGCCGGATCAGATCCTGACCATCGGCCCAGATCGCCATTTCCAGGCTGCCGGGACCATCTCCCGCGGCGGCGAGCGGAGCCGGTACGTCGTTGGGGCTCTGGCAGGATCCGAACCATGACCGAGATTTCCCCCCGACTGTCCATCGTCACGCT
>DASYTU010000055.1:0-8236 GCA_036001925.1 Actinoplanes sp. | reverse complement strand
CGCACCGGCCTGACCCCGCCGAACGTCCACGCGAAATCGACCGGCTCCGGCCGGTAGGACACCACCTCGAGGTCAGGCATCGACGACTGCCTCCGGCTCTGGAGTTGCGGCCGCTCCCCCCTCGACCGGCTCCGGAGACAGCGGCGGTTCCTCGGCGCCGAAGACCGTACCGAGCCCATTGATGCGTGGGCGATCGGTAAACAGCAGGTAGATCATGTAGATCAGGCCGAGGGCGAGCCAGATTCCGACCGCCGGCCCGGCGGCGCTCAACGGCCATGGCAGCTTCGTGATGAAGTCGACCAAGTTACCGCCGACGCCCAGCGCCGTGAAGATGGCGGGGACGAACGCCAGGACGCCCAGAATCGGCACGATCAAGTGCCAGATCAGACTGAACTCATCCCGCCGCTTGCGCAGGTAGTAGCCCGTGCAGGAGAGGTTCACGGTGATGTAGATGAGGATGATGACCGCCGTGACGATCGTTCCCACCAGGCCGAACGCGGTCAGCGGACCGTAGTTGAAGCCGAGCGGCAAGGCCACGGCAAGGGCGAGCGCGAGTTGGACGAACACGCCGACGTACGGCGACCGCCAGCGGGGATGAGTCTCGGTGAACATCGACGTCAGGATCCGGTTACGGCCGAGTGCGTACCACGTTCTGGTCGCGGCGAGCGAGCCCGCGTTCGAGTTGGCGATCGCCGAGTTGATGATGGCGAAGAACACGAGAACCCAGCCCCAGTCCCAGACGTCACGGCCGAGCTGCTGCCAGGGGTTCCCGTCCCCGTATGCGGCGAAGCCCACGAACTTGTCCGGACCGAAGTAGACGTCCGCCGCATACGTGGTAAGGACGTAGAAGATGCCGATGAGTGCGGCGGCGGCCACCACCGCGATCTGGACCGTTCGCCGCGGGTTCCTCGCTTCCTCCGCAAGCGGGGCCGCGGCTTCGAAGCCGATGAACGCGAGGATGCAATAGACCGACCCGGCGACGATGCCGGTCATTCCGTCGAAGCCGGGCGCGGTGGCGAACTCGGTGCCGAACACCGACAGCGTGTTCGCATCGCCGGCCTTCACGATGAGCCAGACGGCGAGCGTGGCGAACACGAGGATCTCGAACAGACCGAGGAGCGTGCCGGTCACAGCGCCCACCCTGACGCCGAACCAGCCCAGCAGGAACACGATGACCGCGGCCCCGACCGCGGCGATCGGCCACCAGGTGTCGAAGGACCAGCCGTACTCGGTCGCAAGCGTGCCCGCCACGACGTTCCCGAAGATGAGGTAGAGCAGTGGGGCTACGAGCGCCTCGGCCATGGCGTATCCCCAGGCGACCATGAAGCCGACGGTGGGGTGAAGCCCCTGGCTCGCGTAGGTCGCGAAGCCCCCCGCGGACGGCAGATGCTTCGCTAACTGGCCGATTGAAATTGCCACCAATAGGCAGCCGACCAGCGCGAAGATCACCGAGAGCGGAAGCGCGCCGGCGGCGAACTGCGCGCCCACGACGATAGAGAAGGCGACCGCGGCTGCGGGCGCCATGTGGGTGATGGACTGGAACAGAACTTCCCGAAGCCCGATGGCATCGCGCCGGAGCCCAGCGCCGGACGTCGCATCGGCCATGGCCGTCACCTCATCTCACAGATTGAGAGAGCCGCCAAGATCATAGGGATTAGGCGATCAATTGAGAACTACCTAGACCAAGGTGATGTCAGACGCGCCTGATCGCATCGGCGGAGCGCAAGCGGCCGGCACCAACGCTGATCATCGCGGCTAGCGCAGTGATCACGGCGAACGAGCCCGGCAGCGAGGTGAGACTGGCGATTCCGCCGACCGCGGCCGGCGCGGCCAGACCCGCGCCGTAGGACACGGTGGCGACGCCGGCGATGGCGTGCGCGGAGTGCGGACCGGCATGACCGGCGGCGGCGAAGGCCAGCGGCACCACGACCGCCACGCCAAGGCCACAGAGTGCAAATCCGATCATCGCTACCGCCGGGGCTCGGGCGAGCACGACGAGCACCCCGCCGAGCACGGCCACGACTCCGCCGGCTCGAACCGTACGGACCGCCCCAAACCGGCGTACGACGACATCGCCGCTGATGCGGCCCGCAGCCATCGTCAATGCGAACAGGGTGTACGACGCGGCGGCGAGGCCCGCGCCCGCGTCGGTGACTTGTCGCAGGTAGACCGCACACCAATCCGCGGTGGAGCCCTCCACGAAGACCGCACAGAAACCGACGAGCGCGATGCCGAGAACGGGACCGGTGGGAAACGCGAACCGTGGCGGCTTGTCACTGGCTGCGGGCCGAGACGGCAGCAGCCGGAAGGAAGCAAGGAGCCCGGCAACGGCCAGCACCACGGCCATGACGCCGAGGTGAACGCGGGCATCAATGTTGCGATAAGCCGCCGCGGCGCCGATCGCCGAGCCGATCAGCCCGCCCACGCTCCACATGCCATGCAGGCCAGACATGATCGACTTGCCCATTCGCTGCTCGACCGCGACCCCCTGGGCATTCATCGCCACATCGGCAGTCCCGGCCGTGACGCCACAGCACAGGAGGGCAACACACAGCGCCACCAAGCTCGGGGCGAGCGCGGGCAGGACCATCGCACCAACCCATCCGAGCAGGAACCAGCGGGTCGCGGTCCGGGAACCCAGGCGGTGCACAGCCCGGCCGGCGAACGGCATCGAGCCGACCGCGCCGACCGACATCATCAGCAGCGCCAAGCCGAGCGCGCCAGGACTGAGCTCGAGGCGTTCCTGGATCCAGGGCAGCCGCGCAGCATAGCTGCCGAAGGCGGCGCCGTGGACGGCGAACGCGACGGCGACGGCCCAGCGCGCATTCCTGCGCACATCTCACCCCAAGAGCATGTCGTCCCGGGCGGGACAGCCGCCGGTTCGGCTGGCCGCCGTGACACTTGACCACGGAAAGAGGGCCCTGTCGGGCCCTCTTCATTACACCAATCCGACGATCCGCCCTTTATGGGACGCCGCCGCGCCGCCCACGAGAGCCGGTGCGGGTGCCCTAGCCGCCGCGACTCCCCCAGCCTCGCCTGCCCGAGATGAGGGCAATGCCAATGGCCGCGAGCCCGATCTGGAAGATGAGCTCGATCCAGTCGATCCCGCTCGTCGTTTTGACACCGACCTGCTGGGCCAGCCACGTCCCGAGGAGCGCGGCCGTGATGCCGATGATGACTGTCACCAGGACGGAGATCCGCTGGCGTCCTGGCAGGACGAGCCTGGCGAAGATTCCGATGACAGCTCCGATGAGGATCGCACTGAAGACCCCGGAGGCGGTCATACTCTCACTCCCTCTCTCGGGAAGATGCGGTGGCTCTTACCGCTGGCGCCAGTTGCAAACCTAGGCGCCGTCACCATTGCACGCTTGCCAGCGCTCGGGCCCGCGTTAGTGGACGCGTTACGGTTACCCGACGGACGGTGTGAGGACGGGCGCAAATGGTACAGGCCGGGCGGCCGGCAACGGCGCGAGAGATCGAGCGGAAGTACGAGTCGGCGGCAGGAAAACAGCTTCCGCCGCTGCGCGGCTGGCCAGGTGTCAGCCGGGTCGAGGGGCCGGATCTGCTGCGCCTGCGCGCGATCTACTTCGATACAGCCGATCTCCGCCTCGCCAGGCGCGGGATCACGCTGCGGCGCCGCACCGGCGGCGACGATGCGGGCTGGCACCTCAAGCTTCCGGTCTCTGCCGATGTCCGAGTCGAGATGCACGAACCGCTGGGACGGCAGGCGACGGTCGTTCCGGCCGGTCTGCTCACCTTCGTCCTCGCCTACACGAGAGGTGCGCCGCTCCAGCCGATCGCGCAGATCACGACCAGCCGGCGTCGGCGTCGGCTCCTCGATACCGATGGGGTCGTGCTCGCCGAGGTCGCAGCCGACGGCGTGGCCGCTCGTACTCTCGACGCGCTCGGGGAGCCCGCCGCCACCTGTTCGTGGCGGGAGGTGGAGGTTGAGCTGTCGGCCGCCGATCTGACGCTCCTTGACGACGCCGACGAAGCCCTCACCGCCGCCGGGTTCGTCCGTTCAAGCTCATCGTCCAAGCTCGCCAACCTGCTCGCCGAGCGGCTGCCGGGCGGCGACCGCGACACGCCGAAGGAGGACAGGCTCAGTGCCGGCTCGGTGCTGCACTCCTACCTTCGGACACAGGTCGGAACGCTGCTTTCCTACGACGCCAGGGTGCGGGTGGACGAGCCGGACGCCGTTCACCAGATGCGGGTCGCGACCCGCAGGCTGCGCAGCGCGCTTCGCGAGTTCGCCGGGCTGCTGGACGCGGCGGCCATCGGGGATCTCGACGGGGAGCTGCGCTGGCTCGCCGGAGTGCTCGGCGAGGTCAGGGACATCGAGGTGCTGCGTGAACGGCTCCTGGCAGAGCTGGCCGCGCTGCCTGCCGACCTCGTGGTCGGACCGGTGCAGTCTCGGGTGACCGGTCAGCTGGGTGGCGAGTACGACGCAGCCCGGGAGCGGATGCTCGAGGCGATGGTCACCGAGCGGTATTTCGCGCTGCTCGATCGCCTTGACCAGCTGGTGGCCGAGCCGCCGCTCACCGAGCTAGCGGATGGCGCCGCGTCCGACGTGCTCACCGGACACATACAACGCAGCTGGCGCCGATTGGCGAAGCGGGCCTCCCGGGTCCTGGCGGCCGAGCCGGAAGGAGAACACGCCACATCGGCATCGGCCACCGCGGGTGGAGACAGCCAATTCGAAGCAGCCGCCGAGCAGATCCACGATGCGCGTAAAGCCGCGAAGCGGGCACGTTATGTGCTCGAGGCGGTCCGGCCCGCCATGGGCCGGCAAGCACAGCGGCTTTCCAAGCGCCTCGCGAGCATCCAGGAGGTCCTCGGTACCAACCAGGACACCGTGGTTGCGCGGACCGTGATCAAGCGGCTCTGTGCGGACGCTAGGCAGACAGGCGAGGACACCTTCACCTATGGCGTCCTCTACCAAGCCGAAGCCGACCACGGTCGGCAAGCCATGAGCCACTTCCCTCAGGCGTGGCAGCGAGCCTCGGCCAAACGCCAATCAAAGAGCTACCGGCGGCTCACGGGGGGCATGTAACCACCCTGAAAGTCAGCGCTGTGGAGCGGTGATGGCATCGAGCGCCGCCACGTCTTCGACGCTGGGGATCCACTCCGCCGCGGCAACATTGGCGCGGACCTGTTCCGGCCGGGTAGCGCCGGCGATTACTGAGGCAACAGCCGGTTGTGCGGCGAGCCAGCCGATGGCGACATCGAGCAGTCCCATGTCGCGCTCCTCCGCGAAGGCCGCCAGCGCCTCCACCACGTCCCAGTCGGCGCTGTCGAGCATTTCTGGCCGGGTCGCGAGGCGCGTACTGGGGGCGGCGGGCTCACCGCGCCGGAACTTCCCGGTCAGCAAGCCCTGAGCCAACGGGAAGTACGGAAGCACACCAAGGCCGAAACGCTCGCAGGCGGGAACCACCTCCGCCTCGATCGAGCGGTCGAGCAGCGAGTATTCGTTCTGGACGGAGATGAAGCCGGTGAGGCCGGCGGAGCTGCCAGTCCACGCGGCGTCGGCAACCTGCCACCCGGCGACGTTCGAGCACCCGATGTAGCGGACCTTCCCCTCCCTGACCAGGTCGGTCAGCGTGGCCAGCGTCTCCTCGACCGGAGTCTCCTCGTCGGGATAGTGCAGTTGGTAGAGATCGATCCAGTCGGTGTTAAGCCTCCGCAGCGATGCCTCCACCGCCCGCAGGACATAGCGGCGCGATCCGCGCGCTCCCCAGTCGGGACCATTGGCGCCGCGCAGATCGTGGCCGAACTTTGTGGCCACGATGACGTCGTCACGGCGCCCCTTCAATGCTTCGCCGAGAAACTGCTCGGAGGTACCGGGAGGCGTCCCGTACGAGTCAGCCGTATCGAAGAGCGTCACGCCCGCGGCAATGGCGGTGTCGACGACGGCATGGGACGCGTCCCGGTCGATCCGCCGGCCGAAGTTGTTGCAGCCAAGACCGACGACGGACACGGCAAGACCAGAGTCACCCAACCGCCCATATCTCATGGGTGCACCCTATTGGCCGGATCACGCCGCAGCGGCGCGACCGCGACGCGGCCGGCTGGAATCAGACGGATGCTGCTGGGGATTAACGAGATATGACGGCAAAGCCCCATCCCCGCGAGTCCCACTCCAGGATCGACGTCCTCGCCAGCACCCGGCACGTCCGGATCGAGCTCGACGGCGTGACAGTTGCCGACTCACGCAGCCCGCGGATCCTTCATGAGACGGGACTGCCGCCGCGCTATTACCTGCCTCAAACCGACGTACGTCTCGACCTGCTCGAATCCACGGACAAGGTCACCCACTGCCCGTACAAAGGTCAGGCAAGGTACTGGTCGGTCCGGCTCGGCGAGGCCCGCTACGAGGATGTGTGCTGGTCCTACCCGGCGCCGCTTCCGGAGAGCCAGAAGATCGCCGGATTGATCGCCTTCTATGACGAGTGGGTCGACGTCTTCGTCGACGGTGTCCAGCAGGAGCGCCCAAAGACGCCGTTCAGCTGAGTCCAGGCCGTTCTCGACAAGCATTCACGACTGCGCCCGGCCGCGTCGTCCGTCAGGGCACCAGGTCGTGGCCGGTTGTGCTGTCCACGTCCTCCGGGATGGTCCCTTCGTGACGATCGCACCGCAGCGTGCAGAGCGACACGGTCAATGGGTGAGCTGCCGGTCGTTGTGTCCCGGGATGCCCGTCTTGTATCAGCATTGGCCGTGTTCGTCTGCACGATCTCCGGTGGTCATCGGTGGGAACGCGTACTCCCGGCGGTGCAGGGGCGGCCGGCGGGTACGGCGGGGGGCGTAGGGGCGAGCGGTGCGCCTGGACGATGTCGAGTACGCTGCGGCTGATCTACCGTGACGGTGGTGAGTACGTCAGATCAGCCGCGTCGGTGGCCAGGCGCCGGGCGAGGCCCCTGGTGGCCCAGCCTGCCCTTCGTGCCGCCAGGTTTCCGCGGACGCGATCCGGACTCCGCACCGCCTCCGTGGGCAGACATCGGCCTGGCCGTCAAGGTCGCGATTCCGCAGGTCATCGGAACGTTCTTCGCCGCGCACAACCAGCCAGAGCGGCGCAGCATCGATGTGCTCGGCATCGTGCTCCTGCTCGCCGGGCCGGCGTTCCTCGCATTCCGCCGACGCAGCCAGATCGGTGCACTCGCCGGTGTGATGGCGGTCACGCTGATCTACTTCCTCCTCGACTACCCGCCTGGCCCTGTCTTCCTCAGCCTCCTCGTCGCTTTGTTCACAACGGTGACAGCCGGCCATCGACGCGCAGCGCTCATCGCCGCAGCCACTGGCTACTCCGCCTACGTCGTCGGCGACCTGCTCATCGGCGGCCACGAGGAGCACTCGCTCGTCGCTTACGCGGGCGGCGCCGCCTGGCTGCTGTTCATCCTCGCCATCGCGGAGGCCGTACGCGTCAGCCGGGAACGCGCGCGAGAGGTCGCCCACGCGAACGCAGAGGCGGAGCGGCGGCGTACCAGCGAGGAACGGATGCGCATCGCCCACGATCTGCACGATGTGGTTGCCCACAACATCTCGCTGATCAATGTCCAAGCAGGCGTCGCCTTGCACCTGCTCGACGAACGGCCGGAACAGGCCCGTACCGCGCTCGCCGCGATCAAGGAGGCGAGCCGGGACGCACTTCAGGAGCTGCGGTCCACCCTGGACATCCTGCGAGGAACCGACGATGGAGCCCCACGCTCGCCGACCCCGGGCCTGGGCGACCTGCCTGCGCTGGTGTCCAGTGCGCAGACCGGCGGGCTGGACATACGCCTGCACGTCGACGGGGACGTGCGGCCTCTTTCCGCGGCGGCCGAGCTCGCTGCCTACCGCATCGTCCAAGAGGCGCTGACGAACGTACGCAGGCACGCCGGCGCAACCACGGCGACCGTTCGCCTCGATTATGCGACGACAAGACTCATCGTTGAGGTGGATGACGACGGGAAGGGCGGGTCGACCACGACGACGGTGGGTCACGACCGTGGGACCGCCGAGCAACGGGCCGGCGATCGAGGCGGACCAGGCTTCGGCATCCGCGGCATGCAGGAGCGGGTGTCCGCGCTGGGCGGTGACCTTTCGGCAGGCCCACGCCCCGGCGGCGGCTTCCGTGCGACCGCCCGAATCCCGATCGCGGCGCCGCCGACCAGCGAGGCCGCCGCACCGCAGCGCGCCGGCGCCCGCGCCGGGGAGGCCGGCGCCAACGAGCGAGACGGAGAGGCGACGTGATACGGGTCCT
>DASYTU010000054.1:0-13881 GCA_036001925.1 Actinoplanes sp. | reverse complement strand
TCGTACTCCCTGAGCAGCACGCCGAGCTTCATCGCGGTCAACCCCGTGCCGCTGTAGTCGGCCCACGGCGCCTCGCGCAGGGCCTTGAGCCGCTCCAACAGGACCGTGCTCGGGATGGCTTCGAGGTTGCCGAACACGATGCGGCAATCGATCAACAGCCGGAGCCGATCAGAGAACTCGGTGTCGCCCTCGCGGGCGGCGTTGAGGGCTTGCGCGGCCCGCCGAGCCCGTTCGGGCCAGTTAGCTCCAGCGAAGTCGGCGACCGCGATCAACGGTTCCCAGGTGTCGGCGGCGCGGTCTTCCAGCGGCATCGCCGGCTCGGCCCTCTCGAGCTCGACGAGGTTGCCGCGCAGCCACGTAGTGAGGTCGCCGGCAAGCTGACGCAGGGCCGGGCCGTCGCGCCGCTGCCGATACGGTGCCACCTTCTCGGCCCGGGTGCGGCGGCGCATCTTCACCACCACGGCCCGGTCTTCGATGGTGTCCGGCATCGTGCCGATGCCGGCGAGCGCGGCCATCGCGAAGGTGGCGATCTTCTCCACCTTGTTCTGAGTGTTGTTCCACCGGATCGTTGGCCGGTTGCGCTGATGGCCGGCGTTGAGCAGGCCGCGCAAGTCTTCGTTGGCCTCGGCCTGCTTGCCGCCGAAAATGGTGTCGGCCTCGTCCAGCAGGATGGTCGGCGGGTCGTCGGTGCCGATCGACCGGTACACGGCCGGCGTGGAGGCGTTGACCGTGATCAATGGGCTGTAGCAGGTGCCCTCCACTACGTCGAGCAGCCGGGACTTGCCGCACCGCTTCTCCGGCGCCCGGATCACCAGCCGCGGGGCGTGCGCCCACGCGGGTTGGGCGTGGGTGGCGGCGATCCACAACACCACAGCGTCGATCGCCTCCGGCGACGGCAGGATCACGTATCGGCTGATGATCGCGTGAAGGCGATCGAGGATGGCCGCGCCGTCGGCGGCGCAGTCTTGCACCATCCGAGCTGCCGCCCGTCGACACACTCGGCGGGGCGTGCGGCCGGGCGGGGCCGTCAGCCGGCGACTGTCGGTGACCTGACCGGGCAGCAGCGGGAGATGGTACAGCTGCGGGTGGCGCACCTGCTGGAGGTGGAGACCGGGTACCGCGGTGGGGATCCGCTGCGGCCGGAGCCGGGCGAGCCCCGTGCGGGGTTCGATCCGGCCACGACGACGGTGACGCAGCGGCGGCTGGCGAAGGTGGCCGAATTGGCGGCGTTGGGCCGCGATGAGGCTCGGCTGCTCGGTTTGGCCCGGGTGGGCTACCGCACGTTGATCCGGTGGGACGTCCGTCGCCGCCAGTTCGGGGAGGTGGGCTGCGCAGATGACTGGTGGCTGAGGGCCGGCGGCGGGCATCCCAGCGTGAGCGAGGACGTTCGCGAGGCGATCTACGCGGTGCACGTGGAGACGCTGCACCGCTCGCGGGTGAGTATGAAGACCCGGGAACGGATGATCCACCAGTACGTTCGGGAGCGGCACGGCCCGGACGCCGCCGCGCTGATTCCCGGCTACGACACGCTCAAGGCGGTCTGGCGGGAGTGGTTCGGGTCGGGCGGGGCCCGGCAACGCTACGCGCGTACCGCAGGCTTGTCGACCAGCGGCGAGCATGTCGTGGTGCACCGGCCGGGGCAGGTCGTCGCGTTGGACACGACGATCCTGCCGGTGAAAGTCCGCGACACGGTGTTCGGCGAGTCGGTGTCGGTGCACCTGACCCTGGCTTTGGACGTGTACACGCATTCGCTGGTGGCGTTCCGGCTGACGCTGGTGTCCGACAGCGCGGTCGACGTGGCGATGCTGCTGCGGGATGTGACGATGCCGCTGCCGATGCGTCCGGACTGGGGCGAGGACATGGCCTGGCCCTACCCGGGCCTGCCGGCGGCGGTGGTGGCCGAGTTCGCCGGCTACCCGGTCGCCGGGCTGCCGTTCTTTGCCCCGGAGACGATCACCACCGACCACGGCAGTGTCTACCGCAACCACCACCTGGTCGATGTGCAGCGGGTGCTGGGGGCGAACATCCTGCCTGCGCGGGTGCTGCGCCCGACGGACAAGCAGGCCGTCGAGCGGGCCTTCGGCGCAATCCGCAGCCTGCTGTTCGAGCACCTGCTCGGCTACAGCGGCGTGGACGTCGCCGACCGTGGTGCCGATCCGGAGGCCGACGCGGTGCTCACCGTCGACGCGATGGAACACTTGATCGCGACCTGGACGGTCAAGATCTGGCAGAACAGGCGGCTGGGTGAGCACGCGCCGCGCTGGGATCCGACCGGCGACCACAGCCCGAACACGCTGTTCGCCGCCGCGATGGCGCAGGGCGGCTTCGCGATGCAGATCCCCAGCCCGCAGTTGTACTACCAACTGCTGCCGGCCCACTACGTTGCCGTGCACGGCCAGCGCGGGGTGAAGGTCCGCGGACTGTGGTACAACGGCCCGGCCCTGGATGCCCACCGGCAGGGCCCGTCGAGCCGTGGGGGCCGTTACAAGGGCCGGTGGGTGATCCGCCGCGACCCACGGGATGCCCGCGCCGTGTTCTTCCAGGACCCGGACACCCACGACTGGCATACGCTGCGGTGGACTGGGCTGCCGCGCGAGGGTGAGGTGCCGGCGTTCAGCGACGCCCGAGTCGCCGATCTGCTGGCCGCCGCCCGGCAGGCCGGGCTTCGGCCATGCTCGGACGCTGAACTGCTGCCCCTGCTGCTGGAACTGATCGGCGCGCACATCCCGGTCGACGCCTGGCCCACCCAGATGAGCAAGGCGCAACGTACCGCGCACGCCCGGGAGGTCACCCAGGCCCACGCCGTGGCCAACGACCGGCCGAACGACACGGGCAGCACTGCCGGCGCCACCGCGCCGTCCCGGCAGTCACGTCGACAACCCGCGCCGGCACCGCCAGTCCCCGCGACGGCGCCGAGCTGGCCGCAGCGCGCCCGGCAAGCACAGCAGGCCGTCGACGGCGACCGGCGGCGGCGCCGACACACCGCGGTCGACGGCCAGCCGATCACCACACCGGCACGGCTCGGTGACGCATACCGCCGCCGCAACCTGTTCCTGCTCCCCGACGAGGACGACCCCGACCAGCCCAGTACTGATCAGCCCGGTATTGAGCCCGGCGTTGCGCTGCCGACGGTGGATGCCAGCCAACCGGGTACGGCGTCGTGAGCGCCCGGCCGCACCCGGCGGGCGCGCAGCTGGCCGGCGGGTTCGCCCTGCCCGGTGCGATCCCGGACCGGGAGACCGTGGCGGGCTGGAGGCAGTGGCGGCTGACCCGCCACTCGTTTGTTCCGGCACCCCGGCTGAGCATTGCCGAATACCGGGCGCTCAGCCCGCGACGGCGGCAACTGCACGACCTGCACCGGGCGGCCACCCACGCGAACCTGCCGCTGCAGGACACCCCGATGAGCATGGCCGTGACCCGGCTGATGCGCTCCCGGCTGCAAACCAACGCGCTGAAGCACAAGCCGACCACCCGCGCCGGGCTGATGATCACCGGTGGTGGCTACCAGGGCAAGACTGAAACCGCGTGTGAGATCGCCGCCGCGTTCGAAGACGCCTGGCTGGACCTGCATGCCCAGCTCAACCCGAACGCGCTGCCGGGTACCCGGGATCTGCACGCCCCGGTCGCCTACGTGCAGACCCCGGTCACCGCGAAACCGAAGAGCACCTGCCGGGCGGTCCTGGACTTCTTCGGCGCCGACCACAAGAACATGACCCTGCCGCAGTTGACCCGGGCGGTGCGGGCCTCGCTGCACGACCACGGCACCCGGGCGTTGCTGCTGGACGACATCACCCGGTTGAAGATGCACCGCGCCGACGACCAGGACACCCTCGACCTGATCCGGGCGTTGATGAGCATGCACACCACGCTGGTGCTGATCGGGGTCAACATTCCCGGGTCTGGGCTGCTGCGCGAAGGCAAGCATGATCCGCGGACCGGCCAATGGGTGTTCCCGCCACCGGCGCACACCAGCGGCGATGACCTGGCCACCCAGACCGAACGCCGCTTCGACCTGGTACACCTGGAGCCGTTCCGCTACGACAGCGCCAAGGACATCAACGCCTGGATCGCCCACTTGGTCGGGCTGGAGGAGCACCTGCGACTGTTCGACGCCGCCCCGGGCATGCTGTCGGCAGGCCGGATGCCCGAGTACCTGTTCCGCCGCACCGGCGGCGTGGTCGGGCTGCTGGAACGCCTCGTCGAGGAAGGCTGCGCCGAAGCTGTCGACAGCGGTGTGGAAAAGCTTACCGAGAACCTCCTTGACACCATCGGCATCAACCTGGGCAACGACCCGCGCCGCGACCCTGCTGCCGGGGAGATCCCGCCCGTCCCGGCCCGCCCCACCGCGGTGGCGACAGCAACAGCAGCGGCGGCCAAGGGCCGCCGCAGGCCGCGCAACAGTGTCTTCGACGACCACGGCCCCGGCGAGCACCCGGTTGCGGTCGGTTCGTCGTGACCGGCTCAGCGACGCTGACGCCGCTGCCGCGCAGCCTCGACCCGTTGCCCGGCGAGTCGCTGCCTGGATTTGTGCTACGGCTGGCCCACCGCCTCGACCGGACCCCGGCCCGCGTCATGGAACTGGTCGGCCTGCCAGAACACGCCTCGTCAGGCGTGCGGATGGGCCCGGTCACCCATTTGCACCCGTCTATGGCAAGGAAGTTCGCCGCCGCCACTCGGCTGGGCATCCACGAGGTGGAACGCATGTGCCTGTCCAGTCTGACCGGCCGGTACTCGCCGCTGGACCCGACATTCCTAGGCCGTCGGCGCGACCCCGTTCGGCTGGCCAGCGCCGAGCCGTGGGTGTTCGGCCGCTGGAGCCGCTACTGCCCGCAGTGCCTGGCTGGTGACGGCAGCCCGATCCAGAACCTGCACGGCGGTGCGTGGCAGCGCACGTGGCGGCTGCCGCCGGTGTTCGCCTGCGCGCAGCACCGACGGTTGCTGGCCGACCGCTGCCCGGACTGCCGCCAACCCGCCATGCACCTACCCTCCGGGGGCGGACGGCTGCTGCCCTGCGCCCGAGCCGAACCGCTGCACCCCGCGCAGTGCCGCAACCAGGTCGGCCTGAGCCTCATCAAGCGAATCGCGACCCGAACCCCGTGCGGGCACCGCCTCGACCAGACCGACGCCGCCGCCCCGGACATCGACACCGGCACGCGCGGCGGCGTCATCGAGGCGGTGATGGTGTTGCAGCAGCGCATCCTCGACCTGCTCGACCCCGCCGGCCCCAGCCACACCACCGTCCTCGGTGAGCTGACCCCGGTCAGCCGCTACTTCACCGACCTGCGCCTGCTGGCCAACCTGATCTGCGCCAGTTGGCCGACCGCCCGGCCACTGGCCATCTCCCCGACCCTCGCCGACCACCTCGACACGCACGTCGCCCAGCGCCGGGAACTGATCGCCGACAGCAAGCAACGCGACGGAAAGACCGCCCGACACGGCATCTACGACCAGCCACCGGCCGCCGCCGCGCCCTGCGCCGCCCTCATCGCGATCGCCGAGCGCATCCTCACCGGCGATCACCACGATCTGCTCGGCGACCTCACCGACGGCCCGGACGGGCAACGCTGGTCAGAACACTTCATCCGCGCCGAGCCGTACTGCTCACCCGGCCTCGTCGCGATCGCCGCGCCGCACGTCGCCCGCTACCGCAGACGGCTACCCAACGGCCGGCTACCCGCCAAACCCGGCACCACGCGATATCGCCGCAGCTGGCAACCCGCTGCGGCCGGGTCTGCGCCCGCGAGTGCCTGGCAGGCACCCCAGCCCGTCACCCCGCTACCGCTGCGGCCGGCGCCGCACCACTACCACGCCGAGCATGTCCCCGCGTTCCTCCCCGGCGACTGGTACCACCAGCACCTCGCCCACCTGCGCGGTGCCGACCCGCGGCTGCTGCGGCGCACCGCGGCGATCGCGCTGGTCCAACTCGCCACGCCGTGCCGCATCATCGACGCCGCCGACCTCCTCGGCGTGCCGGCCGATCCAGCCTGCTACGCCTACGGCGAAACCGTCTCCTGGGTACGCCACTCCCACCACGGCGCCGCCTTCCTCGACGCCGTGCACGCCCTCGCCGACGACCTCGACACCGCAGCCGCCACCGGTCAACTCGTCAACTATCACCGCCGCCGCGCCGCCCTTGCTGACTGGCGGATCCCGGATCCCGAGTGGCACGACATTGCAGCTGAACTCCGGCGCCGCGCTCGCGCCCGCGCCGACTACGGACAACGCAAACGAAACACCGCCTCCGCCCTGATCTGGATACAGGTCACCCAGGGCGAGCACCTGTTCGCTCCACACCGGCAGTCACCCACCGACTACCTACCCGGCAGCGTCCAAGACTGGGCACTGAGCATCGACCGGGCCTGGTGGCGCACCCACCACGACCAGCCCGGCCGCCACTACCCAGACCTGTACGCCATCTGCACCGACATCGCCGAACACCTCGCCCAACAGATCGACCACACCGGCGGCGCAACGGCGGCCACGCAACCTGGAAGGGCGTCCAGAACAGGCACGAAAATGCCGATCGACGGAGAGTAACGGCCGGGTCGTTGGACATGGGATCGTCGCCTGACAGGCAGTGTCCGCTCATGCCGATGAGCGCGCGCCAATTTCAGGAGCCGCCGCAACACCGGCCCGCTGGTCGTGGCATTGCATGCCAAGCCGCCGACTGCGTGCGCTGTTTGCCTGTCTGTCCAGGCACACTTGGGCCGTGGAACGTCACGAGTTCGGCGCCGCGGTGCGCCAGTTGCGGCTGAGCACCTCCCCGGCGGCGGTAGGGCTGCCGGTCGGCCGTCGGCGGGTGCAGGGGTTGCGGCGGGAGGAGCTCGGCGAGCTCGCGGGGATGTCCGCCGACTATGTGCGCCGGTTGGAGCAGGGGCGCAGCCATCCGTCGGCCGGGGTGGTGAACGCCATCGCCCGCGCGTTACGGGCCGGGCGGGCGGATTACGAGCGGCTCTGCGCGCTGGCCGGGTACGCCGCCGCGGACGGGCAGGTGCCGAACGAAATCGGTCCAGGTGCGATGCGGCTGCTGGAGCGGTTCACGGACACCCCGATGTTCATCTCCGACGCGGCGATGAATTTGATCGCCGTGAACAGCGCTTTCCTGGCCCTGCGGCATTGGGATCTCACCGGGGACCCGTGGGAGTGGAACATCGCCTGGCGTACCTTCTGCGATCCGTTCAGTCGTTTCCAGCAGTCCGCGGCCGATGCGACCGACCATCAGACGATCCTCGTGGCCCAGATGAGGAGCGCGCTGTTGCGGTACCCCGCCGATGCCTCGCTGGCCGCGCTGGTCGACGAGTTGCGGACCCGCAGCTGCCTGTTCGACACCTTGTGGCGCACGCCCCGGCCGGTGGCGGCCTACGAGAGCAGTGCCGAGTTCATTCATCCGGAGGCCGGCTCGCTTACCCTCGTCGGCAGCCTGCTGGCCATCCCGGGGGACGACCTGGCGGCTTTGGTGCTCACCGCAGCGCCGCGGTCGGCCGACGCGGCGCGTCTCGCCGAGATCGTCGACGACGCCGGGGAACCGACCATCATCAAGGTGGGCCAGACCGGCCCAGGCTAATCCCGCCGGATCCTGCGAAGTTTAGTGACGTCTCCAGCGACCGCGGATCCAGTGGCTGCCTCCGGGCGGCCCTCGTGACGCGGGGCTGGACGCCTTCGCAACTCGAAGCAATGCCGCAGGGGGTCAGCTCTACGTCGGTATTGCTTCGAGTTCGGAGCACATCGACGGCGCTCACGGAAGCAGGTACGGCAATGAAGGCAGTGCGTTTTCACGAGTTCGGCGGTCCCGAGGTCCTGCGCTACGAGGACGTCGCGCAGCCCACGCCCGGCGCCGGTCAGGTCCGGATCCGCGTCGCCGCGACGTCGTTCAACGGCGTCGACGGCAACATCCGTGCAGGCTACATGCAGGGCCCGATCCCGGTCGACCTCCCACATACTCCCGGCATCGACGTCGCGGGCACGGTCGACGCGCTCGGTGACGGCGTGGACGACGTCGCGGTCGGCGACCGGGTCATCGGCTTCCTGCCGATGACGGGCGCCGGGGCGGCCGCGGAGTATGTGATCGCGCCGGCGGAGATCCTGACTGGGGCGCCCAAGAGCATCCCGTTGGCCGACTCGGCGGCGTTGCCGCTGGTGGGCCTGACCGCGTGGCAGGCTCTGTTCGACCACGGCAAGCTGACCGCCGGTCAGCGGGTGCTGATCAACGGCGCCGGCGGAGCGGTCGGCGGATATGCCGTGCAGCTGGCGAAGGAGGCCCGTGCCCGGGTGATCGCCACGGCCAGCCCACGCAGCGCCGAGTGGGTCAAAGCCGCAGGCGCCGACGAGGTGATCGACCACACCACCACGGATGTGACCGCGGCGGTGACCGAGCCGGTCGACCTCGTACTCAACCTCGCACCGGTTGCTCCGGAACAGCTGGCCGCGTTGGTCACGCTGATCCGTGACGGCGGCACCCTCGTCAACACCACGGTCTGGATGCCCGCCCCTTCCGACAAGGAGCGCGGTGTGCGCGGCATCGACCTGTTCGTGCGCAGTGACGCCGACCAACTCGCCGACCTGGCCGCTCGCGTCGGCACCGGTGAGTTGCGCGTCGAGGTCGCCCAGCGGGTCCCCCTCGCCGAGTTGCCGGCCGTGCACGCCCAGGCCGCCGCGGGTGCGCTGCCCGGCAAGACCGTCATCGTCGCCCCTACCGCCTGACGCCGAACCGAGAGGAGGAACCCGATGTCTGACGACAAAGTGATCACCGTGCTCGGGGCGACCGGCACGCAGGGCGGCGCGGTCGCCCGGGCGCTGCTGAACGGCGAGTTTGCCGTACGGGCGGTGACGCGCGACGCGGCGTCACCCAAGGCGCAGGCGCTGACGCGGCTGGGCGCCCAGGTGGTGGAGGCGACCCTCACCGATGAGGGCAGCCTTTGCCGGGCCTTCGACGGGGCGTACGGCGCGTTCCTGGTCACGCCGTACTGGGAGCACCGTTCGCCGACCCGGGAACTGGCCGAGGTGGAAAACCTCATCAGCGCGGCCCAGGCAACCGGCCTGCGGCACGTCGTGTGGTCGACGCTCGAGGACACCCGGGAGGTGATCGCGGCCGACGACGACCGGATGCCGGTCATCGGCGACGGCTATCGGGTGCCGCACTTCGACGTGAAGGGCGGGGCCGCCGACGCGCTGTTCGCCAAGTCCGGCCTGCCCACCACGTACCTGCTGATGTCGTTCTACTGGGACAACCTGCTGGGCCTGGCCAAACCGCAACGCGACCCGGACGGGACGCTCGCCGTGCATCTGCCGCTCGGCGACACCGCGATCGCGGGCGTCGCCTCCGACGACATCGGCCAGGTGGTGCTGCGCGTGTTCCAGCAGCCGGCCGAGACGATCGGCGTCACCATTCCCGTGGTCGGCGAATACCTGACCGGTGAGCAGCTGACGGCGGCGCTCGGCGCGGTGCTCGGTGAGCCGGTGGCCTACCGCCCACCGACCCACGAGCAGTTCCGCGGCTTCGGTTTCGCCGGCGCGGACGAGCTGGGAAACATGTTCCAGTACTACACCGAGTTCCCCGAGTCCTACCTCGGCCGCCGCGACCGCCAGGCCGCCCGCGCGTTCAACGCGCATCCGCTGAGCCTGACCGACTTCCTGACCGCGCATCGCGCGGAGCTCGGCGATGCGGAGCAACCGCGATGACCGGCATCGACCTCACCCCTTTCAACCCGCCCACAACCCCCGAGTACGCGCAGGCCGGCGCCTCCTTCCAACTGGCGGCCCCGGTCGAGCCGGCCGGGGCGTTCACCGCCCGCTCGGTCGACGACGTGGTCCGCGCCGTCGCTACCGCTCGCCGCTCGGGCCGGCCGCTACGGCTGAGCACCACCGGCCACGCGATGGGTCGGACCGGCCCGCTGACCGATTCACTGCTGCTGCGTCCGCTGCTCGACGCACCCGTGCGCGTCGACCCGGCCACCCGTACGGCCCGGATCCCGGCCGGCAAAACCTGGGGCGACGTCGTGCCCGAGTTGACCGGGCACGGGCTCACCGCCCTGCACGGCTCGTCCGCCACGGTCGGCGTCGTCGGCTACCTGCTCGGCGGCGGCCTCAGCTTCTACGGCCGCCGCTTCGGTCTGGCCGCGAACTCGGTTCGCTCGCTGACCGTCGTGCTGGCCGACGGCGAAATCGTCGAGACCAGCGCCACGCACCGCCCGGAACTGTTCTGGGCGCTGCGCGGCGGTGGCGGCGGGTTCGGCGTCGTCGTGGAAGCGGAGATCGACCTGATCCCCATGCGCCGCATCGTCACCGGCATGGCGGTCTGGGACGCCGCCGACGCCGCCCGGCTGGCGCCGGTCTGGCAGGCGTGGGCCCAAACCGCCCCACCGGAGATCACCACCAGCTTCCGCATGCTGTCGCTGCCACCGCTGCCTGTCCTCCCGCCGTATCTGGCCGGCAAGCGCGTGCTGGCCGTGGACGGTGCGGTGATCGCATCCACCGAACCGGACGTGCCGGCGGCCCAGCGCATAGCCGACGACATGCTGTCCGCACTGTCCGAACTCGCCCCACCCGTGGCGAACACGTGGGCGGAGGCCGCTCCGGAGACGCTGCCGCTCGTACACATGGATCCGCAGCAGCCGGTGCCGTTCCAGTCGGACTCCGCGCTGCTGAACGAGATCGACGAAGCAGACTGGGCACAGCTCCTGGACGCCGGGCCCAACCTGATCGCCCTCGAACTGCGCCAGCTCGGCGGCGCGTTCGCCGACGCCCCGGCCGACGGCGGAGCGCTCGGCCATTTCACCGCACCGCTGCACTACTACGGGGTCGGCCTGGCCGGTGCGGCGACCACCCGGGACCTCAAGGCCGTCCGGTCGGCCCTCGAACCGTCCCTGACCGGCTTCACGGCGCCCAACTTCGTCGACGACTTCCAGCGGCCGCAGCGAACGTACGACGACCAGATCCGCGCTCGGGTGGAGCGGGTACGCCGCGCAGTCGACCCGGCCGGCCTGTTCGCCGGCGATGTCGCACCGACCCGCGATCAAGCCTGAGACCGCGTGCCGACCGCCGCGACGCCGGCGAGACCGGCATCGATACAGAATCACGTACAACACGCTGGGAAGAGAGGAAAAATGAGTGGGCTCGCTGTGGTGACTGGCGCCTCGTCCGGCATCGGGCGGGAGTACGCGCGCCGGTTGGCGTCCCAGGCTGTGGACCTGATCGCGGTTGGTCGCCGGCCGGAGCGGCTGGACGAGTTGAAGGCGGAGTTCCTTGACATCAGTGTGCAGGCGGTGGTCGCGGATCTGGCGACGCGGAACGGGATCGAGCAGGTGATCGCCGCGGTCGGGGACCAGCCGGTGACGATGCTGGTCAATAACGCGGGTGTCGCGCACTACAAGCCGTTCGTCGAACTCACGCCGGAGCAGGCGGTGGAACTGGTCGGGGTGAAGGTGCTCGCGCCGACGCTGCTGACCAGGGCGATCACGCCGGGCATGGTCGCTCGAGGCGCCGGGCAGATCGTCAACGTGTCCGGGATGATCGCTTTCAGCGGCCCGGCCAGCCTGGAACAGGTGCCGCTGCGCCGTGCGGTGTACGCGGCCAGCCTCGCGCACAGCGTCGCCCTCTCACAGACCCTGCACACCGAACTCGCGCCCTACGGCATTCAGGTCCAGGCACTGTGCCCGGGCGTCGTGGCGACGGAGTTCCACGAGCGGCAGGGCCTGGATCTCAGCGCAGTCCTGCGCATGACCGCCGCCGACGTCGTCACCGCCAGCCTTCGCGGTCTTGAGCTCGGCGAGACCGTCACCGCGCCGGGTCTCGAGCAGTACGAGCTGCTGCAGAGCGTGTTCGACGCCGACCTCGCCGCGTTCGGCGGCCAGTCCCCGCAACTGGCGACCCGCTACCGATCCTAACGATCGAGCCGCAGGGCGCGGCGTCATCGCCGCGCCCTTGGCTCGTACTGCTGACCCACCCCGAAGCGCTTACGTCCAGATCAATAATTGCGCTCCCTGCTGGAGCAATAGGTCCGCCGGGTAGTGAGAATCGCTGCCTGCCTGACCACGAAACAGGGGTAGAAGCATGTCGTCTCTCTCCCTCCCCGGCGGCACCTCGAAGCTGGGCGACCTTCCGGCGCCGGTCTCAGGCTGTCTGACAAGGATCTCGTCGAACTGGGCGGATCCGCCCGATTAACAGGATCCCTCCCTTCCTCGCGGCGGCTATCGCCCCTCGCGGTCGGCGCGACCGCATTCGCGTCGCCCGCCGCGGCGACGCGAAGCCGTGGCACCGCAGCGCTATGAAGGCGCGCGGGGGGAGTGGGCGTCGACGGGGTGTCCTCCGCCAGCATCCACGCCGAGCGATACATCCCCTGGCCGGCGGGCCCCGGCATCCAGGTGTTCATCCCCGGCGTCATCACCTATTCGCTTCAGTATTTAGCGCTGCCAGCACGGGAGTTGTCATGCTCAGTTCACTCGCCTATGGGCTCGCCATCGTGCTCAACCTCTTCATCGCCTTCATCGGTTCTCGGTTTCTTCTAGCCCCACAGGCGGCCGCAGCGGGCTACGGCGTACCGGCCACAGCGGGGCAGGCAGGTGCCTATCTATCGATCAAGGGCGTCCGCGACCTCACCTACGGTCTACTCGGCTTGGCCCTGCTCGCCTTTGCCGGATCGCAGGCCGAGGCATGGTTCATGCTCGTCGTCGCGATTCTGCCGCTCGGAGACTCGCTGATCGTCCTGCGTCATGGCGGCACCAAGGCCGTTGCCTTCGGCATCCACTTCGCTACCGCGGTCGTCGTTCTCATCAACGCCGCCCTACTGTTCGCCGCGTGATGCAACTCGAGCATCTGTACGCACATGCCGCGACCCGAGCGCCGCCGGGAGCGGTTGAGCGCGTCAGTGCCGGTGTCGGACGTCGAACTCGCCGGCAGCCGGAGCCCGGCCCGCGGCCCTCAGCGACAGCTACTCGGCGACCGCGGTCTCGATCGTTGGCCATGGTTCTGGCGTGGGTCCGGCGGAAGGTGACGGCCCGTATGGTGTATGGCCGGCTCGGAAGTGCCGGAGGTGGTTCACCGTGGAGATCAGTACCCGCTCGAACAGGGCCGGTTCGTTGGACAGCAGGCCGGTGAACCGGTCCGGGTGCTGCTCTACCTTCAGTCCCACGATGGTCGCGCGGGCAGCCGGCGCGTCATGTACCACCTGTGCCTCGTAGATCTGGTAGCCCGTCCATGATCGCCACAACCGCAGCACGTCAGCGGCATCCAGATGGGCCACCCACCGGATCTCCATGTCGTAGAACCCGAGCCCGTCGCGCAGCAGCCCGATCGTGTCCGAGTCCAGCTTCAGTGTCGGTATGCGATCGAGCGAGCGCATCGCCAACGCTGGATGCACTTTGGCAGCGGATCGCGCCGTGAACAGTGGACGCAGATCTTCAACCGGCACCAGGACATTCTTCCATCCCCTCCGAGGTCGACATTGTCGCCGCCGGCCAGCGCGTCACGCCCATCGCACGTATCCTCATCTGCCGCCGTGAGCGCGCACCGTACGCGTGCCGGCCGAGATCAGCTGTCACTGAGTGCGACCAACTGACAACCCGGCTCGGCTGACGTCGGCCTACCCAGCGGCCGGACGCGATGGCGTACCGACCTCCGAATGTGATCCATTGCCGCGACAGACGGTGCCATCTATCGAGCAACGTCTCACCGGTGAAACCGCGAACTCCAAAGGACCTGGTGACAACAACCGCCCTCATGTGACAACTACCGGCCTTCGTCACACTGAGCTCGTAATGCCAACGCCGCACCCATTCCACTCCAACACGATAGAACACACGTTCGAAGGGCTTCGGCCTCAACCACAAGACGCACACCACGACGTTGTTCCCGCTATGTTCCCGTGGACGGCCGTTGAGAGGCGGA
>DASYTU010000053.1:0-4935 GCA_036001925.1 Actinoplanes sp. | reverse complement strand
CACCGCGGCCGCCCGATACAACGATCGCGGCCTCGGTGAGTTCGGGCCGAGTGCCCTTCTCGACCACGATGCGATCGACCACCCGAGCCTGGCGAGCTGCGTCTGAAAGCTCCACCGAAACGTCGATCCGCTCGGCCGCCGTCGGCGCGTCCGCCGCCTTCGGTGAGGTGGCATTCGGTCGCATCGTGATGATCGGCACTCCCTTGGTGACCCGCGAGTGCACGATGGACGAGCCACCGAAGATCGACTGCTCGGCGACGAAGCCTTCGCCGAGGATTACCGCGTCGGTCAGAACCCCTGAGTCGATCTTCAAGGCGAGCCGGGCGGCGACTTCCTTGCCCTCCGCGGTCGAGGCGACGAGCACAGCCTCCGGCGCTGCGGTACCGACCAGCGACGCGAGCAGCTCGGCCGTAGGTGCCACCACGTAGTCGGTGATCTCGGGCGTCTCGGCGACGTAGACCTTCGCCGCGCCGTACTCGGCGAGGCGGGACGCCACCGTATCGAAGCCGGGCCCGACGAAGACAGCCGCCGGCGCACCGAACGCACGGGCGGCGGTCAGCAGCTCCAATGTGACCTTCTTGAGCGTGCCCGCGTCATGCTCGACCAGGACGAGGATCTCACCCATCGTGTTCGCGTACCTCTCAGTGACTCGGGTCAACAGCCCGCCGCGGGATTCCGGCCGGCATACCGCTAGATGAACTTCTGCTCGGTCAGGAAGTCGGCGAGCTTGGCACCGCCATCGCCCTCGTCCTTGATGATCGTGCCGGCAGAGCGCGGCGGGCGGTCAGCGAAGTCGTCGACCGCGGTCGACGAAGCGGCGAGGCCGACCGCGGCCGGGTCGATCCCGGCATCGGCGGCGGTCAGCGTCTCGAGCGGCTTCTTCTTCGCCGCCATGATTCCCTTGAACGAGGGATAACGCGGCTCGTTGATCTTTTCCACCACGGACAGCACAGCCGGGACGGACGCCTCCACCACCGCGTAGCCGTCCTCGGTCTGCCGCTGGATACGGACAGCCGTCCCGTCGATGTCCACCTTGCCGGCATAGGTCAGCTGAGGGAGCCCGAGCCGCTCGGCGACCATGGCCGGAACGAGCGAGGTTCGTGCATCGGTCGACTCGGAACCGAAGATCACCAAGTCGTACTCGAGTGTGCCGAGCGCCTGTGCAAGCGCGTAGGACGTTGCGCCGGCATCGGATCCGGCGAGCGCGTCGTCGAGGAGGTGAACGCCGCGGTCGGCGCCCATCTGCAAGGCCTTGAGGATGGTCTCCCTGGCCCGCTGCGGACCCATCGACAGGACGGTCACGTCGCCCGCGGTCGCCTCAGCAAGCAGCAACGACTCCTCGATGGCGTACTCGTCGAGCTCGTTGAGCACGCCGTCGACCGCGGCGCGGTCGAGGGTCTTGTCGGCCGGATCCAGCCGGCGCTCCTGCGCAGTGTCGGGTACCTGCTTCACACAGACGACGATCTTCATGGCCGGGGACCGACCTCCAACTCCGGGCGTGAACGGTGCAAAGGGCCGCTACGAAGCTTGCCAGTGAATCCGCGGCCGCAGGCAAGTCGATGTGAGTCTGGGTCATGTTACTCGCGAGTAGCGGACGCTCCGATGTGACCTCAACCACGTGGCATCGGAAGGCCAAGACCGATCTCCCACGGTCTCTCGAGCGGCCGCCAGTGCTCGTACACGACGACGCAGCCCACTTCGGTGTGCTGACTCCGAATGCCATGCGAAGCCAGGGCGGCGTCGACGTGAGCCACGTGGTCCGGCTCCTCGTCCATCGGATCTCGGATGTGTCCCGCCACGTAGACCGGGTCAGGATCCGCGTCCACGATGTGCCGAGCCTCGGGGAACTTCGTCCGGCCGCCCCCTACCGGCCCGACGAGCAGCCGGTCGCCCGCATAGAACTGCAGCGGCATCCCGGTCCAGTAGTCCGAGTAGACATGCGTGACTCCATGCCCCCTCAGCCAGGCGGTCGCAGCAGTCAGGCATCCTGGCAGGTCGCGCGGCCCGTCGTCATGGTGGCGGGCCAGGAACGTGGCCGACGTGCCGGCCCAGACGACCAGGACTGCGACGGCGACGGATCTCCGGGCGATCCCGCTGCGCCGGGACGGTGCATCGGGGCTCCTCCCTGGCAGCCGCGGCACCAATGCCGCAATGCCGAGCGCGAGTGCCGGGTACGCCACGAAGAGGTAGCGAGGCTCACCCGTCCACCACGTGTATCTCGATGCCGCGTACAGCAGCGCGACGGCCGGCGGTGTGAGCAGCAGCATGTCCGTCGGCGCGGACTTCCCGCTGCGCAGCCGACGGACGACGGCGACCACATAGCCGATGCCGAGCGTGGCGAGCAGCGCATATTGCAGGACGATCGGCCAGCCAGGATGGCCGTAGCGGTAGCCCACTCCGACGAACTCCCGCAAGACCGGACTCACCAGTGAGGCCAGCCGCTCCCACGGGGTGCGTTCCGGCTGCGGGCCGCCGAGCAGTGGCAGCGTGCCGTGCGCGATCGCCCAGCCCAACGCAGGCGCATAACCGGCGACGAGCGCCGGGAGCCCGGCGATGGCGGTTTCTCGCTTCCGCCGCCACAGGGTGGGCGAGGCGTACACCAACGCGGGCAGGATCAGATAACCAGCCGACCAGGACGCCCACATGGCCAGCCCGGTGCTCAGCCCGAGAACGGCGAACCAGCGGCGCCGGGCAGGCGCGTCGGGATCTTCGGCCTCTATGGGGTGCCCCTCGCCGCCGCGTTCCACGTTCCGCAGCCGGAGCGCCGCATACATGGCGACCAGACCGAGGATCTGTCCGGTGCCGTACGCACCGTGGCTGCGCACTCCCTTCCAAATGTTGAAGAACGGCCCGGTTGCGAAGAGAGCGGCGGCGAGCGCCGCCTGCCAGCGAGTCGCGAGCATCCGGGCGCCCACGATGTAGATCAGCCAGCACACGACGCAGGCGATGGCGACCTGGGTGAGTCGCAGCGTGAAGGCGGTATCCGGAAGCAGAACCAGCATCGCCGCTTGCACGTACTGCTCGATCGCACCGTTGTAGTGCTGCCCGGCGAGGTAGGTGTAGAGGTGGCCGTCGAGGATGCGTCGGACCATCACCCCTGTCGTCGCCTCGTCGCCGTCAAGCGTTGCCTGCGGGGTGTTGAGATACCAGAGCCGGATGGCAGCGCATCCCACGATCGCGGCGGCTGCCGCCATCGACGGGGAGACCATCGCCGAGAACCGCGACGCACGTGCGCCTTGGCGGCGGGATACGGGTCCGTGCGCCTGGCGGGAAGCGATCTGGAGGGGCATCAGCGGGCCTGGCGGCGCGGCCGACGTGCGCGTGAGCGCCGCACCCGTTCAGCGGCAGCGTGGATGGGCGCTGCCGACACCGTGGGCAGCCGGCTCTTCAGCACCCTGGCCGGCGCTCCAGCGGCCACGCTGTACGGCGGGAGGTCGCGGGTGATCACACTGCCGGCACCGACGACGCAGCCCTCGCCGACGTCGACACCGCGCAGGACCGTTGCCTTGGTACCAAGCCAAACGTCGCGACCGATGCGCACCGGCGCCTTGACGATGCCCTGATCCTTGATCGGTTGATCGAGCCGCTCGTACCGATGGTCGAAGTCGCAGATGTAGGCGTCGTCCCCGATCAGACTGGTCGCGCCGATCTCCACATGAAGGTAGGAGTTCACCGTAACCCGTGCACCGAGGACGGCCTTGTCGCCGATCCGCAGCGTGCCTTCATGAGCGCGCAGCGCGGTGTGGTCCCCGATGTGCGCGAACTTGCCAATGACCAGCCGGCCGTAACCGCGGCGTGCGTACGCGTCGACGCCCTTTCCAAGGAAGACCATTCCCTCGGTGATGACGTGCGGCTTCGTGAGCCGCAGGCGCGCGTACCGCAGGTATCGCACGAGGTGGTAGGGCGTCCACGCGCGGTGCAGGACCACCCAGCGCAGCGAAGCCCAGGTGAGCACCCGAGCCTGCTTCGGCGGCGGCATCCCGATCACGGTTCGTCACCGTACCTGCAGCTCGCCCGCCTGGGACATGCGGCTTGCTCGAGTCGGTGGTGAGGACTGCCCAGTCCGCATGAACGGCACCTTCACCCGAACCTATGGGCCGAGGGTGCCCCTCTCGTTTCGCGGGATCGAGGTGCCCTTCACTCGGCTTTGCGTCCGGTGACGGACACGTTGTAGTAGAGCCACGGCGGCACCCATCGGGACAGAGCTCGGTCGACGGCGGAGAGCCTCAGCCAGGACCGGTACGCGAAGTTCGCCCACCCCCAGCCGAGCCGATCGGGATTGACCGCCGCTTCGAAGGTACGGACGGGCCAGCCGAACCACGCCGCGGTCAGTTCCTCGGTGATCGTATGAACACCGGCTGCGCCGGCTCGGCGCGCGGTGGCGGCAAGTGCGGCCGGATCGAAGGTATGCAGGTCGACGACCGCCTCCAAGGCCGCAACTCGAGAAGACTCGTCCAGCTCCTGCCGCGGGCGGGCCCACCGGTCCCGCAGCGCCGGCAGGTGCGTCGCCCGCGTCGCCATCCACCAGGTGGCCCTTGACAGCCGCCGGGCAATCAGGTCACCCCACTGCGTCGGCTCGCCGGCGATGACGAAGCGACCGCCAGGCTTGAGCACCCGAAGCATCTCTTTGAAGGCCAGTTCCACGTCGGGAATGTGGTGGAGCACCGCATGGCCGACGACGAGGTCGAATAGCTCGTCGTCGTAGGGAATCGATTCGGCGTCCGCCACCCGGCCTTCCACGTCGAAGCCGAGAGACATCGCGTTGCGCTGTGCTGCGGCCACCATGCCGGGGCTGATGTCGGTGAGATGGCCATGGTCGAGCACACCGGCCTGTTTGAGGTTCAGGAGGAAGAAGCCGGTCCCACAGCCGAGCTCCAGCGCTCTGCGGTACGGCCACCCCTCGGTCCCCGCAACGGCGGCGAAGCGGTCCCTGGC
>DASYTU010000052.1:0-20168 GCA_036001925.1 Actinoplanes sp. | reverse complement strand
TCCCTGACCCGCCCGGCCCGGCCCGGACCGCCTGGCCGGTCCGGACGGCCAGGCCGGTCCGGACGGCCCGAGTCCGCCCGCCTGACCCGGCTCGACCCCTGGCCCGGCCCCGGTCGGCCCCTGACCCGGCTCGGGTCCGCGCCTGACTCGGTTGATCATGGGGTTAGCGTGCGACAGATCGGACATATGGTTGCGCTAACCTCATGATCAACGGGCGAGGGCGGCCCGAGGCGAGGGCGGACCGGGCCTGGGCCGGCGTCCGGCCCGGGTCCGCCGCCCCTGGCCCGGCCCGCGTCCTCCTCTGGCCTGGCGCCCGGTCCGCGACTGACCCCGGTTGATCATGGGGTTAGGGCGCGACAGATCGGACATATGGGCGCGCTAACCCCATGATCAACCAGGCGGGCGGCCCGGGCGCGGGGGCGGGCGGCCCAGGCGCGGGCAGGCCAGGCGTGGGCGGCCCAGGCGTGGGCATCCCGGCCGAGGGCAGGCCGGGCGAGGGCGGCCCGGCCGACGGCGGGCAGGGTGGGGTGGGTCAGGGGGTTGGGGTTGCGCGGCTGGCGGCGCGGCGCCAGCGGACCACGATCGCCGTGGTCAGCGCGAAACCGACGGCGGCTGGTGCCAGCGCCAGCGGGTTCATGTCGCCCGGGGCGGCGACGGCCGCGCCGATGACCGCGTACGTCACCGCGGACGGGATCGAGGCGAGCGTGGTGCCGAGGAGGTACCGCTTGCGGCACACGCTGGTGGTGCCGTAGGCGTACCCGACCAGGCCGAACGGCGCCAGCGGCAGGAACCGGACCAGCAGCACGGCCGACAGGCCGCGCCGGTTCAGCCAGCGGTCCAGCCGGGCGAGGCGGCCGCCGGCGCGCGCGCCGAGCGCACCCCGGCCGGCCCAGCGACCGGCGTAATAGGTGGCGGTGGCAGCGATCACCGCAGCGGCCAGCGCGGTGGCGGCGCCGGTCGCGGGGCCCAACAGAGCGCCACAGGCCAGCGTGATGGCGGTACGCGGCACCAGCACGGAGAGCAGGAGTCCACCGACGACCGCGATCGCGACCGCGGCGGCCGGGCCGAGCGCGACCACCGTGTCGGCGACCTCCCGCAGCGGCAGGACGGCGGAGGCGCCGGCGAGCGCGGCGACCACGATGGCGAGAACACCGAACCGGACAAGCCGGCGCTTCCAGCTCATCCTGGCTGGATGGAGATCGGCGGCCGGAGCTTGCTGAGTGGCCTGAGGGTCCGCGGCGAGGTCGATGCCCCGCGGGGCGATCAGGGTGTCAGTCATGCAGGCGTACCGCCCCAATGGTCGTCGGTCCAAGACAAGATCATGCAGGTCAGATGGCTCCGGCGGCGGCGAACCGTTCGCCCCGGAGCTTGTCGGCCCAGGTGTCGTCGAGCGGTGTAAGACTATCCGCGCCGGTCGCCCATCGCAGTAGCAGGTCGGCCATCCCTGGGTTGCGGGCCAGCGCCGGGCCGTGTGCGTACGTACCGAGGATCTTGCCGTGCCAAGCGCCCTCGGTCCGGCCGTCGTTGCCGATTCCGGCGGTCACCCGGGCCAACGGCGCCACGCCGCGGCCCAGGTGGGTGCGGCCGCCGTGGTTCTCGAAACCGGTCAGCGGCGGCAGCCCGAGCCGCGGGTCGATGTCGCCGCGTACCTCACCGACGGCCCGGGTCTCGCCCCGGTCTGACGTGATGTCGAGCAGGCCCAGGCCGGCGCAGCGGGTCCCCTTGGCGTAGAACGAGCCACCGAAGAGCTGGTAACCGGCGCAGACCGCGAGCACGGCCGCGCCCTGGTTGACCGCCCGGTGGAGGCCGCCGTCCGCGATCAGCCGCTGGGCCGCCAGCGCCTGCGGGCCGTCCTCGCCGCCGCCGATCAGGTAGATGTCCGCGCTGGTGGGCATGGATTGGTCCGAGCGCACCTCGAGCGACTCGACCGGCAGGCCACGCAGCGCGGCACGGCGGGCGAGGATGAGCATGTTGCCCCGGTCGCCGTACGTCGACAGCAGGTCGGGGTAGATCCACACGATCCGCAGCGTGCTCTCAGTTGACACGGTCCAACTCCGCTCGGATGTCCTGGAACGCCGTGTAGTTGGCGATCACCTCGAGGCGGCCGGGCGGGGTGGCCCGGATCGCCTCGTCGAAGGTCTGTACGTGCCGGAATGCCACGTCGTTGACCTCGAGCCGCACCGCGAGGTCGTACGCGCGGTCGCCGGTGATCAGCACGGGGCGCCCGCGCAGGGGAGAGAAGTCCACGTCATAGAGCCAGGAGGTGTCGAAGCCATCGGGGTCGCGGGCGTTGACGGAGAGCAGCGTCGGTGCGTCCTCGGCCATGTCGAACGCCTCGAGCCAGCTTGCCGGATTCTTGGCGAGCAGCAGCCGGACAGTGCGTCCGTCGCGCTCGACCTGGGCGTACCGGCCGGCCACCGAGGTCACACTTGCGAGCCGCGGTACCGCCTCGATCGCGCGTACGCCGAACTCGGCCGCCACCGCCAGCGCGGTGGCCGCGTTGCCGAGGTTGACCTGCCCCGGCAGTTGCAACTTGACGAGGTGCCAGTCACCGTTCGGGTCCACCACGCCGTCGTCCTCGACCACCCAATGCGGCCGCGGGCGGCGCAGCGTGCAACCGGTGCACCACCACTCGCCGGGGCCGCGCTCGCCGGCGGAGCCGCGCTCAATGGCCGAACCGCACTCCGGACACACCCAGGAATCGTCAAGCCACCGCTGGCCGGCACTGAACCACGTGACATGCGCGGTGTTGATCGCGGCCCAGACCACCATCGGATCGTCGGCGTTCCCGACCACGTGCACGTCGGGATGAGCGGCGAGCGCCGTCCGCCACAACTGGGCCATCATCGCCACCTCCTTCGCGCGGTCGAGCTGGTCGCGGCTGAGGTTGAGCAGCGCGACGACCCGCGGCGTCGTCTCCTCGATCACCCGGGTGAGGTAGTGCTCGTCCACCTCCAGCACCGCGAACGGCGTCGCGCCGGCCTTGGCCAGCGCCGAGGTGTGCCCGGTGGGCATGTTGGCGCCGAACGAGTTGGTGGCCACCGGGCCGAGCACGCCGAGGGCGGCGGCGGCGAGCCGGGTCGTGGTCGTCTTGCCGTTCGTGCCGGACACCAACGCGATGGCCCGCCCCGCAGCCAGGTGTCCCAGCAGGTCGGGGTCGATCTTAAGGCCGATCCAGCCGCCGATGACCGAGCCGTCGCCGCGTCCCGCGGCCCGTGAGAGCGCCGCCGCCGTGCGCGACACGGAGGTCGCCACCTTGGCACGCAGGGGCATCTTCCCGTCCGTCACGCAGGCGAGGGTACCGGAAATGGACACTACGTCGAGTTGCCGGACGGCCGGTCCGCTGAGCCAATCGACGTCCACTGTTCGGATGAGCCCGGCTACGATCTGATGGATCGGAGTTTGCGCCGGTAGGCCCGTTTCGGTCGGCGTTTTGAAGGGCCGGATCAGTGCCATGATCGCCATCGATGCGGCTTTTTGTGTGTTCTGTTTCACGCTCCACCGTAGACACCTGGTAACTGCCCAGTTACTTGAAGCTTTGGCATTTGTCTTGTGGTGATAACAAAACGGACGACCATCGATATGCCAACCACGGAGAGTGACGGTCACCCATCGAGCGGCTGCCGGAGTTTTCGGTTAGGAAGGTTTCGCCGGTGAGCGCCCGCTTGCCGGTCGTGACGATCCAGGCCAACGCCGAGCCTCGCCCCGGTCCGGTCGCACGACCGCTGCACGACCACAAAGGCATACGGGGGCGAGGACGGGGGACCCACGGTTCTTCGGTCCGCTCGCCGCACCGTCCGCTCCGGCGGAGCTGCGGGGACCTGGGGTGAAGCCGCCATGCGGCCGGGCAGCCTTCCCGCCCGAACCCGACAGCTAACCTCGCAGGCGTGCCGGAGGGATCTCTACTACCGTGCACGGACTCAGTTCGGGCCGGCATCGGCGTGTCCCCAGCGCCGGCACCGGCAAGCTCGCGCTGAAACTCGGTCTCTGCCTCTGCGCCGGCCAGCTCATCGCCGGTCCGGTGCTCGCCTCGGCCGCCGAAGCGGCACCCGTGGTCACGGCCGCGACGGCGAAGGTGTCTCCCAAGATCACCGAGACCACCAGCACCCGTACTCTCCCGTGGGGGAGCACTGTCCGGATCACCGCCAAGGTGATCAACCCCAAGACCGGCAAGGCTGTGACCAGCGGCATGGTCCGCATCCAGATCCAGAGCGGACGGTCGTGGAAGTACGCCGGGAAGCTGGCGCTCGGCAGGAGCGGCGCCGTCACGTTCCTGGGCAAGCCAAAGGGGGCCACGACCTACCGGACCGTCTACGGCGGGTCCGGGAGCTTCAACCAGGCGACGAGCAACCGCATCCAGGTGCGGGTGGTGGCCAGCGGGGCCAAGGTCCTCGCCGAGGCCAGAAAGCACAAGGGCGCACTGTACAAGTACGCCGCCGCGGGCCCGAAGCGCTTCGACTGCTCCGGGTTCACCATGTACGTCTACCGGAAGGCCGCCGGCAAGAAGCTGCCGCACAAGGCGAACTCGCAGCAGCGGTACGGCAAGGCCATCAGCAAGAGCAGGAAGCGGATCGGTGACCTGATCATCTTCCGCTCCGGCTCGTACGGTTACCACGCCGCCATCTACGCGGGTGGCAACTACATGTACGACTCGCCGCACACCGGTGCCCGGGTCGGCAAGCACAAGATCTACAGTGGTAACTACGTCGTACGCCGGCTCGCCGCGTAACGTAGCGCTACAAGACAGGTGGGGCGTGATCCGGTTTCGGGTCATGCCCCACAGCCGTTCCCCGGTCCTCCACTGTCCTCCACGGGCCTTCGCCGGCTCCATCTCGGACCGGAATCCATCCCTATTGTGCGGACTTTCGTGCCCACCTGGGCGGCATGTCGGATAGCGGACCCGGCCCGCGAGGGCAAACCCCTCCACTTCGACCCCACGGCTCTGACGTGCGCTTTCGCGTGCAAATCCGGCTCGTGGACGGGCTCGTTCCAGTTGCGAGTGGAGGGAAGTGGAGTAGAGTGGAGCGCAGTGGCAGGGGGACCTGTCGGCCCACGGACACAGGCGGACCGCGAAACCGCCAGAGGGCAGCAGGGGGGTTGGGCCGATGTTCCTCGGCACGCACACCCCGCGCCTCGACGACAAGGGCCGGCTGATCCTTCCGGCGAAGTTCCGCGACGAGCTGGCGGGAGGTGTCGTGATCACCAAGGGGCAGGAGCGTTGTCTTTATGTCTTCCCGATGCCCGAGTTCCAGCGCATCGCCGGCCAGTTGCGCGAGACACCGGTGACGAACAAGGGCGCCCGCGCGTACAGCCGGGTGTTCTTCGCGAGCGCCCACGACGAGGTTCCGGACAAGCAGGGCCGGGTGACGATCCCGGGCCACTTGCGGGAGTACGCGGGCCTGGACCGCGAGCTCGTGGTGATCGGGGCGAGCACCAGGGTGGAGATCTGGGACAAACAGTCCTGGGAGCAGTACCTCTCGGCGAGTGAGGACGAATTCGCTGACATCGAGGAGGGGGTGCTGCCCGGGGGACTGTAAGGCGTGGCACCGGTGTGGGCCGTCGGGGCGGCCCGGACGTCGCCGCCGCCGTACTGCGAGATCTCCAGCCGCTCCCGCTCCTGGCGCCTCTTCCCCGGTGCCAGGCGCGTGTCCTCCTCGGGCGCGCCCGCGGGCAACGGGCACGAGCGGATGGGGATCTGGCGGTACGGACGGACGACCGGGTAACCGGGTGAGCGCGAAGTGGGCAGGTAATGGGGGTCGGACATGGGGGAGCCGCGCGGCACACACGTGCCGGTGCTGCTCGAGCGATGTCTCGAGCTGCTCGCTCCCGCGTGCGAGCTACCGAACGCCGTGCACGTCGACTTCACCCTGGGCCTGGGCGGACACGCCGAGGCGGTGCTCGAACGGTTCCCGGACGTGGTCCTCATCGGACTGGACCGGGACCCCGAGGCGCTGGCTCACGCGCGGCACCGGCTGGAGCGCTTCGCGGACCGTACGCATTTCGTGCACGCGGTCTACGACGAGCTGCCGGCCGTCCTCGCCGACCTGAACTACCGGACGTTCCACAGTGGTCTCTTCGACCTCGGCGTGTCGTCGCTGCAACTGGACGAACCGGACCGTGGTTTCGCCTACGCGCGGGACGCTCCGCTGGACATGCGGATGGACCAGTCGGGCGGCGTCACGGCCGAGCAGGTGGTGAACGGCTACGAGCCCGGCGACCTGGTCCGGGTGCTGCGGGAGTACGGCGAAGAGAAGTTCGCGACGCGGATCGTCTCGGCCATCGTCCGGGAACGGGCGAAGGCGCGGATCACCTCCTCGACACGGCTGGCAGAGCTGGTCCGGGACGCCATCCCGGCTGCCGCACGGCGAACCGGTGGAAATCCCGCAAAAAGAACGTTTCAGGCGCTACGCATCGAGGTAAATGGTGAACTCACCGCACTTGAGTCGGCTCTACCGGCCGCTTTAGACGCGCTAGCCCCGAAAGGGCGGCTTGTGGTGATGAGTTACCAATCGTTGGAGGACCGGATCGTCAAGCGTGCTTTCGCCGCGAGGGCACGCAGCACCGGGCCGATCGACCTGCCGGTCGAGCTGCCCGGAACGGGACCGACGCTGCGGCTCCTGACCCGGGGCTCGGAGTCGCCCACCGCGGCGGAGGTGGCGGAGAACCCGCGGGCCGCTTCGGTGAAGCTGCGCGCGGTCGAACGCAGGGACCAGCAGGACCAGAGATCCGGGACCGCCCGCGAACGGCCCCGGATGTCTACGACGCACGGGGGACGAGGGCGGTTACGCCCCGGGCAACACCAGGAGGGGGAGGGGAGCACATGAGCGAGCGCAGGTACGCGCCGCGGTCGGGGGGCCGGACCGCGGAGCAGGCCAGCACGACCGAGACGCGACACCGCTACCGGACTCAGGGCGCGGCGGCCCTGAAGCCGGAGCCGACCGTCGCCGAGCCGCTGCGCGCTACCGATACCGCGGCGCCGCGGCTGCGCGTCGCGCCACCCGCGCCGATCAGCGCGCCCCGCGCGCCGTTCATCGCGGTGGTCATCGTGCTCGTGGTCGCCGGCGTCTTCGGCATCCTGTTGATCAACACCCGGACGAACGAGAACACGTTCAAGATCAGCAAGCTGCAGGACCAGCAGACCGCGCTGGACAACCAGCAGCAGCGGCTCGAGAACCAGATCGCCGGGTACGAGAGCACGGGCAACCTGGACGCGGCCGCCCGCCGGCTCGGCCTGGTCAAGGCGGACACGCCGGCGTACATCCGGCTGCCCGACGGCAAGATCATCGGTGTGCCGAAGCCGGGCACCGGCCAGCCGGCTGTCACGGCACAGGGCGCCGAGGATGCCGCGCAGAACGCCGCCGGCGCCGACGGCGACGCCCAGAACGGCGTCACCACGGCCGGCGGCGGCCAGAACGGCAGCGTCCAGGGCGGCGCCGTCCAGGACGGAACCGTGCAAGGCGGCCCGGCCCAGGGCGGCGCTGCTCAGGGCGGGACCGTACAGGGCGGCGCCGTCCAGGACGGAACCGTGGCGGGCGGCTCGGCCCAGGATGGGACCGTGCAGGGCGGCCAGGTTCAAGGTGGCCAGGTGCAGGGCGGCCAGGTCCAGGGCGGCCAGGTTCAGGGCGGGACCGCTCAGGGCGGTGCGGGCCAGGGCGCGGCCGCGCAGAGTTCCGGACGGTAGGCAGGCATGACGCCGCGCGCGGAGGAGCCGCCGCGCCGGGGCCGCGAGCCCCGGCGCGGCGCTTCTCGTGACCTCCCGGCCGCCGGCGAGCGCGACGACGACGCGCGGCGCGGTTTCAGCGGGATCGGCGACGCTCGCGCCTACACACCGCGCGGCCGGACGGTCGCCGAGCGTGACCAGCGCACCCGTTCGCCGCGGGCCGGCCGCAATGCCGACCCGTTCCGGCCCGCTCTGCAGGTTCTCGACGGCGGCCAAGCCGCCGAGCGGGGCCGCGGCCGCGTGCCCGACGACGCCGAACCGCCGCGCCGGACCCGCGGCCGCGTGTCCGACGACGCCGAACCGCCGCGCCGGTCCCGCGGCCGCGTGCCCGACGACGCCGAACCGCCGCGCGGGTCCCGCGGCCGGGTCCTCGACGACGCCGAACCGCCGCGCGGGACCCGCGGCCGCGTGCCCGACGACGCCGAACCGCCGCGCCGGACCCGCGCCGGGCAGCAGGACGCCGACCACGAGCTGGAGACCGGCCGCCGGCGGCCCGCGCGGCGGGGCAAGGACGCCGCCGACCGGCTCGACCACAGCACTCCCGACCAGCGACGCGACACCGGAACCCGCGGGGCCGGAGCCAGGGGAGCCGCGACCCGCGGCGACGCGGCCGGCGGTTCCGGGACCGGGGCCGGAGACGGCATGGCTCAGCCCGGACGCCAGCGCCGTCCGGGGCGGCCCGGGGCCGCGCCGTCCGGCCGGACCGCGGCCGGGAGCCGCTTGCGGTCGACCGGCTCTGGCCGTACCGAAGCGAACGGTCGTGGCGGCCGGGACCGCAAGGTCGCGGTCGCGCCCGCACCGCGACGGACTGCCGCCGGCCGCCCCGCCAAGCCCGCGCCGCCCGCCCGGCCGGTCGGCAAGCGGCCGGCGCCCGTGGTGCCCGCGGAGCCGCCCAAGCTCGCCAACAGCACGCGCCGGCTGCGGCTCGGTACGGTCCTGGCACTGACGCTGTTCGCGACGATCGGCGTCCGGCTGGTCGTGCTGCAGGTGGTCGAGTCGCCGGCCGACGCGCAGCGCCTGCTCGAGCAGCGGCAGAACCGGCTCACCGAGGTCGTGCTGCCCGCGCCGCGCGGCAGCATCCTGGACCGCTCCGGCGCGGTGCTGGCGCACAGCGTCGAGGCGCGCTACATCTACGCGGACCCGGAGCTGGTCCGGGACCCGGCCGGCGTCGCGGCGACGCTGTCGCCGCTGCTCGGCGTCGCGCCGTCGAAGTTGATGCGGCTGATGGCGAAGAAGAAGCGGCCGGGCGGCGGCTGGTCCCGGTTCGAGTATCTGGCCCGCGGTGTCGACATCGCGGTCGCCGACAAGATCGCGGCGATGAACCTGCCCGGCATCCGGGAGGACCGTGACGAACGCCGCGACGTGCCCGGTGCCGATCTCGCCGCGAACCTGATCGGCTTCACCGGCGAGGACCACACCGGCCTGGAGGGGCTGGAGGCGCGCTACGACGACCTGCTGCGCGGCACCGACGGCGAGCGGGTCTTCGAGACCGGAAACCCGAACGTCGACAAGGGACAGCTGGCAAAGGAGATCCCGGGCGGTTACCACCGGGAGACGCCGGCGCAGCCCGGTACGTCGCTGCAGCTGACCATCGACCGTGACCTGCAGTTCGAGGTGCAGCGCTACCTCAGTGACGACATGCAGCGGGTGAACGCCACGATCGGCGCGGCCGTCGTCCTCGACGTGCATACCGGGGAGGTGCTGGCCCAGGCCAGCTATCCCGCGTACAACGCGGCGAAGCCGTTCGACGCCAAGCCGGTCGACCGCGAGGACGTGGCGAGCAGCGTGGTCGCCGACCCGGGCTCGAGCCACAAGCCGTTCGTTCTCGGCGCGGCGCTGCAGGAGGGCATCATCACGCCGAGTTCCACCATCACGGTCGGCCCGGCTCTGATGCGCGGCGGGTACCGATTCCAGGACACGCACCCGCAGCCCAAGGGCACCAAACTCACCATTCCGGGCGTGCTCGCGTACTCGTCCAACGTCGGCACCATCCTGATCGGCGACAAGCTGGGCCCGAAGCGGATCTACGAGTATCAGCAGAAGTTCGGGCTCGGCCGGGCGAGCGGCGAGGGCATGCCGGGCGAGGCGACCGGCCGGATCCTGGCGCCGGACGAGTGGAGCGGCTCGGCGTCGGGCTCGGTGCCGATCGGCATGAGCGTCGACGCCACGCTGATCCAGATGGCGGCCGGGTACGGCGCGATCGCCAACAACGGCACGTACGTCCAGCCGCACCTGATCAAGTCGACGATCGCCCCGGACGGGTCGGTCACGCCTAGCCCCGCACCGGAGACCCACGAGGTGCTCAGCCCGACCGTCGCGACCCAGTTGCGTACGATGATGGAGGCGGTGGTCGACGTGCGGGGTGCCACCGGTACCCACGCGGCGGTGGACGGCTACCGGGTGGCGGGCAAGACCGGTACCGGCAAGCGGCTCATCGATGGCCGGTACACCCGGTACAACGCCGGGTCGTTCGTCGGCATGGCGCCGGCGGACAGCCCGCGGTTCGTCATCGCGGTGTTCGCCGACGTCCCGAACGGCACCGGCGGCAGCGTCGCCGCGCCGGCGTTCAGCAAGATGATGTCGTTCGCGCTGGCCCACTACCGGGTCCCGCCGTCGGGCACGAAGCCGCCGACGTTCAAGATCTATCCGTAGGGGCTGTGGTGTCGGCGGTCGAGTGCGGGGCACCGGGTAGGGTCTGACGCCGTGTCCGGCATTCCCCGTCCCCAGACCGTCTCGCCGTACCGGCTGGCTTCCCTGGCGGCCGCGCTACCGGCCGCCTTGGATGGCCCGGACGTGCAGGTCACCGGTGTGACCCACGCCAGCGGGGAGGTCCGGCCCGGCGATCTCTACGCCGCGTTGCCGGGCGCCCGGCGGCATGGCGCCGAGTTCGTCGCCGCGGCCGCGGCGGCCGGTGCCGTCGCGGTCCTGACCGATCCTGCCGGGCGGGACGCCGCGGCCGCGGCCGGGCTGCCGGTCCTCGTCGCGGAGGACCCGCGGGCGGTGCTCGGCGCGGCGGCGTCCGCCGTCTACGGCGACCCGACCGCACGGCTGACCATCACCGGCATCACCGGCACCGCCGGCAAGACGTCGACGGCCTATCTGGTCGAGTCCGGGCTGTGCGCGGCGGGGTTGACCGCGGGTCTGATCGGCACGGTGGAGACGCGGCTCGGCGACCTCGTGGTGGACAGCGTACGGACCACGCCCGAGGCCACCGACCTGCACGCGATGCTCGCCGTCGCGGTCGAGCGGGGCGTCGAGGCCGTGGTGATGGAGGTGTCCAGCCACGCGCTCGCGATGGGCCGGGTCGGCGGGGTGCGCTTCGACGTCGGCGGCTACACCAACTTCGGGCTCGACCACCTCGACTTCCACGCCGACGCCGCCGACTACTTCGCGGCGAAGGCACGGCTCTTCGACGGGCGCTGCCGGTTCGAGGTGCTGAACCTCGACGACGACGCGCTCCGGCCGCTGTTCAAGCCCGCGACGATCAGCTACTCGGCCGCCGGCAACCAGCAGGCGACCTGGTGGGCGTCGGACGTGCGCCCGTCGGCGTTCGGCCAGCGGTTCGTGGCGCACGGACCCGGCGACATTTCCGTCGAGGCCGGCGTCGCCTTGCCCGGCCTGCACAACATCGCGAACGCGCTGCTCGCGCTCGCCTTGCTGGTCGCGGCCGGCGTCGATCCGGTGGTCGCCGCGCGCGGCATCGCCGGCTGCCGCGGCGTGCCGGGCCGCCTCGAGCAGGTGAGCGCGCCTGGCGAGGTGCTGGGCGTGGTGGACTACGCACACAAGCCCGACGCGATCGTCGCCGCGCTGGCCGCGCTGCGCGAGCTGGCCACGGCCCGGGGCGGGCGCCTGGTGTGCGTCATCGGCGCGGGCGGCGACCGCGACGCCGGCAAGCGGCCGCTGATGGGCGCGGCCGCCGCGCGCGGTGCCGACCTGGTGGTCGTCACGGACGACAACCCGCGCACCGAGGACCCGGCCGCGATCCGCGCGGCCGTGCGGGCCGGCGCGGAGCAGGCGTCCGCCCCAGCGAAGATCATCGAGGTGGCCGGGCGCCGGGCCGCCATCGACGAGGCGGTACGGCTGGCCGGCCCCGGCGACATCGTGGCCGTGCTGGGTAAGGGGCACGAGCGGAGCCAGGAACTGAACGGCCAGGTGCTGCCGTTCGATGACCGGGTCGAGCTGACCGCCGCCCTCACCGTCCGCGCCACCGGTGGTGCCGCTTGATCCGGATGACGCTCGACGAGATCGCCGCCATCACGAACGGCCGCCTCGTCAACGCCGACCCGGCCGCCGTCGTCACCGGCCCGGTCGAGTACGACTCCCGCAACGTCGTCCCGGGCGGACTCTTCGTGGCGTTCGAAGGGGAGAAGGTCGACGGGCACGAGTTCGCCGCCGCCGCGGTCGCCGCGGGCGCGGCCGGCGTGCTGGGCACCCGCGAGACCGGCCAGCCCGGCGTCGTGGTGGAGGATCCGCTGCTCGCGCTGGCACGGCTGGCCCGTGTCGTCGTCGGCCGGCTACCGGAGCTGACCGTGGTGGGGCTCACCGGATCCTCCGGCAAGACCACGACGAAGGACTACATCGGGCAGCTGTTGGCGCGGCTCGGCCCGACCGTGGCGCCGGCCGGCTCGCTGAACAACGAGCTCGGCCACCCGTACACGGTGCTGAAGGCGACGGCCGACACCCGCTTCCTGGTACTGGAGATGGGCGCTCGCGGTATCGGTCATATCCGTCGGCTCGTCGAGGTGGCGCCGCCACGGATCGGCGTCGTGCTCAACGTCGGCGCGGCGCACATCGGCGAGTTCGGCTCGGTCGAGGGCACCGCGCAGGCCAAGGGCGAGCTGGTCGAGGCGCTCCCGCCCGCCGGGGTCGCGATCCTGAACGCGGACGACGCCCTGGTCGCCGCGATGGCGGACCGGACAGAGGCGCGCGTCGTTCTGGTCGGCGAATCTCCCGACGCGGCCGTGCGCGCCGTCGACGTGACGCTCGACGATCGGGGCCGGGCGTCGTACACGCTGGTCACCGCGGGTGGGTCGGCGCGGGTGCGGCTCGCCGTCACCGGGCGGCATCAGGTGGGCAACACGCTCGCCGCGGCCGCGGTGGCACTGGAGCTGGGTATGCCCGTGCGCGACGTCGCCGCCGCGCTCGGCACGGTGGGCGGCGTCTCCGGCCGGCGAATGGACGTCTTCGACCGGCCCGACGGCGTGACCGTCATCGACGACTCGTACAACGCGAACCCGTCCTCGACCGCCGCCGCGCTGCGTGCGCTGGTGGCGCTCGGGCGCGGACGGCGCACCATCGCGGTGCTCGGCTACATGGCCGAGCTGGGCGAGTTCGAGACCGCCGGACATGAGGAGGTGGGCCGGCTGGCGGCCGAGCTCGGCGTGGACCGGCTGATCGCGGTGGCCCAGAACGCCGCGCCGATTCTGGACGGTGCGCGGCGCGTCGAGTCGTGGCCGGGCCAGGCGATCCTCGCCGCCGACCAGGCCGCCGCCATCGGCGCGCTCGAGGACCTGCGCCCCGGCGATGTGGTGCTGGTCAAGGGGTCCCGGTACCGCACATGGGAGGTGGCCGACGCGCTGCGCACGGGCGCGCCGCCGGCCGCCGAGGAGGTTCGCCCGTGAGGGCCGTCATCGTCGCGGCCGCGGTCGCCTTCATCATCTCGCTGTTCGGCACGCCGGTCGCGATCCGCGTGTTCACGGCGCTCAAGGCCGGACAGCCGATCCGCTCGGTCGGTCCGGCCACCCACCAGGGCAAGAAGGGCACGCCCACGATGGGCGGCGTGGCGTTCATCGTCGCCACCGTGCTCGCGTACGTGGCCGGACACATCGCGCTGACCACGTTGCCGTCGGCGCAGATCGCCCAGATCGGGCCCACGATGACCGCGCTGGTGCTGCTCGGGCTGTTCGTGTTCTGCGGTGCGGTCGGCTTCCTCGACGACTTCCTGAAGGTGCGCAAGCGCAACTCCAGCGGCCTGAGTGCCAAGGGCAAACTGATCGGGCAGCTGATCGTGGGCGGCGCCCTGGGCATTGCGGCCCTGTACGTGCCGAGCACCAACGGGCAGACCGTGGCCAGCGAGCACATCTCGTTCATCCGCGACATCAGCTTCCTCGACGTCGGCAAGGTCGGCTCGGTGCTGATCTTCGTGTTCGTGATCATGTCGATGTCGAACGGCGTGAACCTCACCGACGGCCTGGACGGCCTGGCCACCGGCGCGTCCATCCTGGTCCTCGGCGCGTACTCGCTGATCGGCTTCTGGCAGTACCGGCACTGGTGCGGCGACCTGGACTATTCGGAGGCCGCCAAGTACTGCTACGAGGTCCGCGACCCGCTGGAGGTGGCGCTGATCGCGGCCGCCGCGGCCGGGGCATGCGTGGGCTTCCTGTGGTGGAACACGTCGCCGGCGCGGATCTTCATGGGCGACACCGGCGCGCTCGGCCTCGGCGGCCTCATCGGCGGGCTCGCCATGGCCACCCGCACGACGCTGCTGTCCATCATCATCGGGGGCCTGTTCGTCATCGTCACGATGTCCGTGGTCATCCAGATCATCTCGTTCAAGACCACCGGCAAGCGCGTGTTCCGGATGTCGCCGCTGCAGCACCACTTCGAGCTGGCGGGCTGGAGCGAGGTCAACATCGTGGTGCGGTTCTGGATCATCGCGGGCATCGCCGTGGCGATCGGCCTCGGCCTGTTCTACAGCGACTTCCTCGCGGTCATGGGTTAGATGCTGAGCTGGCTGGCTGAGCTGGCTGGCTCCGCTTCGCTCCGCGGGATCCCTCCGCGACACGCGGATCTCACGTGCGGCCGCATCAAAGTCGGGGCCGCGATGATGAGGGCCATGGGGGAGGACCAGAAGCCGAGGCCGTCGCTGAGCCGGCAGTTGCTGCCCGCCGTACACGGTCTGCTGGCCCGGCCGCTGTCGTCGTACTACCTGCTGGTCGCCAGCTCGGGCCTGCTGCTGCTGATCGGCCTCACCATGGTCTTCTCCGCGACCAGCGTGAAGGCCTACGCCGAGCACGGCAACGCGTTCGCCGCGATCGGCAACCAGGCGGTGTACGCGCTGCTCGGCCTCCTCGGCTTCTGGGTCTGCCAGCGGCTGCCGGCCCGGACGCTGCGCGCGCTCGGCAAGTACGTCCTCGGCACGGCGCTCGGCCTGCTCGCCCTGCTCGATCTGCTGATGGCCCTCGAGTCGGTCGGGGCGTTGAGCGCACCGCGGATCGGCCCCATCCACGCCGAACTGCTCTGGCTCTACCTCGGCCCGATCGGCATCCAGCCCTCCGAACTCGCGAAGCTCGGCGTGGTGCTGTGGGGCGCCGACGTCGTCGCGCGCAAGGGACCCGCGCTCGGGCACTGGCGCGAGCTGGCCACGCCGCTGTTCCCCGTGGTCGGGCTGCTGTTCGTGCTGGTCGGCTACAACGACCTGGGCACGATGCTGGTCCTGCTGGCGCTCATCGTCGGCCTGCTCTGGGCGGCCGGCGTACGGCTGCGCGTCTTCGCCGCGCTGGGCGTGCTCGGCCTCTCCGGCATCGGCCTGCTCATCGCGGCCGCCTCGCGCGGCGCCGGCTCCGGTCAGGCGGGCGAGCAGAACTACCGGCTGGCCCGCCTGACCAGCTTCCTCAAGCCACCCGAGGACTGCGACCTCGGCGCTTGCTACCAGCTGCTGCAGGGGCGCTCCGCGATCTACGAGGGCGGCTGGTTCGGCGTGGGGCTCGGCAAGAGCGCGCTCAAGTGGGACTGGCTGCCCAACCCCTCCAACGACTTCATCTTCGCGGTGGTCGCCGAGGAACTCGGTGTGGTCGGCTGCTCGGTCGTGCTGGCCTTGTTCTCGGTGCTGGCGTACACCGGCTTCCGGATCGCCCGGCGGGTCGCGGACCCGTTCCGCCGGCTCGCCGCCACCGCCATCACCACGTGGCTCGTGGCCCAGGCCGTGATCAACATCGGTGGCGTCGTCGGCCTGCTGCCGATCACCGGCCTGCCGCTGCCGTTCATCTCCGCGGGCGGCAGCGCGCTCGTCGTCACGCTCGCCGCCATCGGCATGCTCGCGTCGTTCGCCCGCGCGGAGCCGGACGCCGCCAAGGCCCTGAACGCCCGTCCGCCGTCTCGGTGGGTACGGCTAGTCTGGGCTCCGCTGCCGCCGCTCCCCCCGCCGCGGCGGCCGGGACAACCGCGCCCGCCCGCCGGGAAGGCGAGCACCCGGGCACCCGCAAGCACGGGGGGCGAGAGGAGACGGTGATGGCCCTGCTGCGGTCGGTCGTGCTCGCCGGAGGAGGCACCGGTGGCCACATCTACCCGCTGCTCGCCTTCGCCGATGCGGTGCGACGGCACTTTCCCGACGTACGGATCACGGCCCTGGGCAGCCCGAAGGGGATGGAGAACGAGCTCATCCCGCCGGCCGGCTACGACCTGCGCGTCATCCCCGCGTTCCAGCTGCCCCGCTCGGTCAACCTCAACCTGTTGCGTACGCCGGACCGGATGTACAAATCGGCGCACGCGGCGGGCAAGGTGATCGACGAGGTCGAGGCCGATGTGGTGGTCGGCTTCGGCGGGTACGTGTCGGTGCCCGCGTACCTGGCCGCGTGGCGTCGCGAGCTGCCCATCGTGATCCACGAGGTCAACGTGCCGCCGGGCGTGGCCAACCGGATGGGCATGAAGTTCACCAAGTACGTCGCGGTGGGGTTCCCGCACCAGCCGCGGCAGGCCGACTCGCTGCGCGACGCCCGGGTCGTCGGCGTACCGCTGCGCACCGCGATCGCCCGGATGGACCGGCCCGCGCTGCACCCGCAGGCGCTCGCCCACTTCGGGTTGCGGCCCGACCTGCCGGTGCTGTTCGTCTCGGGTGGCTCCTCGGGCGCCCGCACGATCAACCTCGCGGTCGCCGCGGCGGCCAAGCGGCTGACCCATGCCGGCATCCAGGTGCTGCACGTGCGGGGTGGGCGCAACGAGGAGTTCGACGTGCCCAGCGACCTGCCCGTGCCGTACGTCGTGGTGCCGTATCTGTCGGACATGCAGCTCGGCTACGCGGCCGCCGATCTCATGCTCTGCCGGGGCGGTGCCATCACGGTCGCCGAGACCACCGCGATCGGGATGCCAGCCATCTACGTGCCGTACCCGCACAGCAATCAGGAGCAGAAGCGCAACGCGCTTCCGGTGGTCGAGGCCGGCGGCGGCATCCTGGTCGACAACGCGGAGCTCACCCCGGAATGGATCGAGCGTACGGTGATTCCGCTGGCCCGCGACCCGCAGCGACTCGCCGCGATGGGTGCGGCGGCCGCCGGCTACGGCCGCCGCGACGGCGACGAGGCGTTGCTGGACTTCGTCTGCGAGGCGGTCGCGAACAGATGAGCGAGCGAGTTGGCGCGGCGGCGTCTGGACCGGAGCGAAGCGGAGGGAAGACGTCGTCTGTGAGCGCCGCACGAGTGAGCGAATCATCCGTGCAGCGCATCCGTCCTTCAAGTAAGGGAGCACACCTGTGAACACGGCGGAGCTGACGCCGGCCGGCGAGTTGACCGCCGAGGACCTGGGCAGCGTGCACCTCATCGGCATCGGCGGGGTGGGCATGGGCGGGCTGGCCCGGCTGCTGCTCACGCGTGGCGTGCCGGTGTCGGGTAGCGAGTTGCGCGAGTGGCCGGCGCTCGCCGCTCTGCGCGCGCTCGGCGGCACCGTCCACATGGCACACCGGGAGTCCAACCTGGACGGTGTCGACACGGTCGTCTACTCCACCGCGATCCCGCAGGATCACCTCGAGCTGGTCGAGGCGCGGCGCCGCGGCCTGCGCGTGATGCACCGTTCGGAGGCGCTCGCCGCGGCGATGACGAACCGGCAGACGATCGCCGTGGCCGGTACCCACGGCAAGACCACCACGACCTCGATCATGACGGTGATCCTGCAGCACGCGGGCCTGGATCCGTCGTTCGTGATCGGCGGCGAGATCTCCGAGGCCGGCTCGAACGGCCACCACGGCACCGGACCCTACTTCGTGGCCGAGGCGGACGAGAGCGACCGCTCCTTCCTCATCTACCGGCCGCACGTCGCGATCATCACGAACATCGAGGCCGATCACCTCAACACGTACGGGGACCTGGCCGGGCTCACGGCCGCGTTCGGGGAGTTCGCGCGGCTGGTCGGCGAGGGCGGGTTCGTGGTGACGTGCGCCGACGACCCGGGAGTCCAGGACCTGATCGCCGGGCTGCGGGCCGAGGGCCGGACCGTCTACACGTATGGCGAGTCCGAGCACGCGAACCTGCGTATCTCCAATGTGGTCTCCTCCGTCCAGGGCGTGCGTTATGAGGCCACATTGGACGGTACGCCGCTGGGCGAGATCCGGCTGGCGCTGCCGGGCCGGCACATGGGACTGAACAGTTCCGCGGCCGTGCTCACCGCGCTGCGGCTGGGCCTGCCGATCGACTCGATCCGCGAGGCGCTCGCGTCGTTCCCCGGAGTGCGCCGGCGATTCGAGCGCAAGGGCATGGCCGGCGGGGTCCGGGTCTACGACGAGTACGCCTACCACCCCACCTCGGTGAAGGCCGCGCTGCGCACGCTACGGGAGGTGGCCGGCGACGGCCGCCTGGTGGTGGTGTTCCAGCCGTACCGCCTCTACCGGACCCGTGACATGCAGGCCGAACTGGCCGAGGGCCTGGCCATCGCGGACGAGGTGATCGTGATGGAGGTCTTCGGGCCGGGCGAGGTGCGTGGGCCGGGGGAGGGCGGCGTGGCGCTGACCGCGGCGATCGACCTGCCCGGCGAGCGCAAGGTGTTCGTACCCTCCTGGGAAGACGTGCCCGCGGAGGTGGTCCGGCGCAGCCGCCCGGGCGACGTGGTGGTGACCATGGGCGCGCCGCCGATCTCGCTGATGGGCGACGAGCTGCTCGACGCGCTCGCCGAGGCGGACGGGAGGCAGTAGCCGGTGGCCGGCGGGGGCGGGCGCAACTGGCGGCTGGTGCGGGCCGACACCGACGCGGTGCCGTCGTCGGTGCGGCGGTTCATGGCGCGCGCCCGGCAACGGCGGCTGCGGGCCGCGCTGCCCTGGGCGGTCGGTGCGGGCGTCGTGCTCGTCGTAAGCGTGCTCGTGTGGATGGTGTTCGGCACCTCCGTGCTCGGCGTCCGGGACGTGCGGGTGGTGGGGACGGAATGGCTCACCCCGCTGCAAGTGGAGCAGGTTGCCGCCGTACCGATGAAGGAACCGCTCGCCCGGGTCGATCTGGACGCGGTCCGCGACCGGGTCCAGGGTCTTTCCGCCGTGGACCGCGCGATCGTGTCGCGGAGCTGGCCCGCTACGGTCGTGGTGCAGGTCGTGGAGCGTACGCCGGTGGCGGCGGTGCCGGCCGGCAGGCAGTTCACGCTCATCGACGACGAGGGCGTGGCCTACTGGACCGTGCCGAAGCGGCCCGCCGGGTTGCCGCTGGCGCGGCTGGCCGCGCCCGGACCCGGCGACGTGAACACGCACGCCGCGCTCACCGTGCTCGCGTCGCTCACCACCGAGCTGCGCGAGCAGCTCGTCGCGATCTCGGTGGAGGCGCCCGCGCGGATCAAGCTGGTGTTGCGCAAGGAACGGACGGTGATCTGGGGCGACGACACCGCGAGCGGTACGAAGGCTCAAGTGGCCACGGCTCTGCTCCAGCGGAAGGGCGACACGATCGACGTAAGCGCACCCGACGTGGTGACCATCAGATAAGCCGGACAGGCAGCGGCAAACGGCCCATTCGGCCGGAGGTTACGGCTGTGTCGGATACTCGCCGCGCAAGCGGGCGCCGACACGCCGCAGCGGTCCTTGGATGTCGAAAGACGTCCGCTTACGTTGCTCGAGAGGTTCGGTAGTTGACATAACTCTAAGCCTCTAGTAGAGGGTGAGGGTTTCCTCGCCCTCCCTTGTACGGCAGCGGTTGTCGAAGTGCGGTCCGGGTCGGCCGCAGGGGCCCTCGACATCCGTCAACCCTGAAGGGAAGGCTGAGCCCGATGACACCTCCGCACAACTACCTGGCGGTCATCAAGGTCGTCGGCATCGGTGGCGGCGGCGTGAACGCCGTGAACCGGATGATCGAGGTTGGGCTCAAGGGAGTCGAATTCATCGCGATCAACACCGACGCCCAGGCGCTGCTGATGAGCGACGCCGACGCCAAGCTCGACATCGGACGCGACCTGACGCGCGGACTGGGGGCCGGCAGCGATCCGGAGGTGGGTCGGGCCGCCGCCGAGGCGCACAAGGAAGAGATCGAAGAGACGCTCAAGGGCGCCGACATGGTGTTCATCACCGCCGGCAAGGGGGGCGGCACCGGCACCGGCGGCGCGCCCGTCGTGGCCGAGATCGCCAGGGGCATCGGTGCGCTCACCATCGGCGTCGTCACCCGTCCGTTCTCCTTCGAGGGCCGCCGCCGTTCGCTGCAGGCCGAGCAGGGCATCCAGCGGCTGAAGGAGAAGGTCGACACCCTCATCGTCATCCCCAACGACCGGCTGC
>DASYTU010000051.1:0-13489 GCA_036001925.1 Actinoplanes sp. | reverse complement strand
GCCGCGCCTCTTCCGTATCCGCCGCGAACTCCGCTGACGCAGCCGCAGCAAGCCGAACCGGCGAGCAGCACGGCGACGCCGGCCCCCACTCGTGACCTAGCCGAGCGGCGCGAACGTGCCGTCCGGTTCGGTCGGCAGGTCGGTCACCCGCACGACCGCACCGATCGGGATCGGGCCGTACACGTGCGGGAAGAGCTTGCCGTCCGGATCGGGTGGGTCGCCCTCCTCCCAGACGGACGGGGCGTCGAGACGGGCTTCGTCGATCTCCAGCACGACCAGGTCGGTGCGGCCCCGAGCCCGCATGGTGGCCGACACGTGCAGGTGATCCCGTGGCGAGCAGTGAATGAAGCCCTGCGTCGCCAGCGAGTCGGCCGTGTACGAACCCGACGAGGCCGCCGTTTCCCAGTCCGCCCGGGGACAGAAGTGGTAGATCACTAGCCCTTCTCCAGGTACTCGGCGCGTTCCTCGTCGACGAGGGCGGCCACCGACGCGGCCAGGGCGGGATGCCTCGCCAGCTCGGGATCCTCCGCGACCAGGTCGATCGCCTCGGCGCGCGCGTCGGTGATCAGCTTCGCGTCCCGCAGCAGGGACAGCAGGCGCAGGTGCGAGTGCTTGCCGGACTGCGATGCGCCCAGGACGTCGCCCTCCCGGCGCTGCTCCAGGTCGATCTCGGAGAGCTTGAAACCGTCCGTCGTGGACGCCACGGCCTCGAGACGCTCGCGGGCGGACGACGCCTCGACCGCCTCCGTGACGAGCAGGCAGATCCCCGGGGCGGTGCCGCGGCCGACGCGACCGCGTAGCTGGTGCAGCTGGGATACGCCAAACCGGTCCGCGTCCATGATGATCATGGCGGTGGCGTTCGGCACGTCGACGCCGACCTCGATGACCGTGGTGGCCACGAGCACGTCCAGGTCGCCCGCCGCGAAGCTACGCATCACCGCATCCTTCTCGTCGGTGGGCAACCGCCCGTGCAGGACGCCGATCCGCAATCCGTGCAGCGGACCCTCCGCGAGCAGCGGCGCGACCTCGGTCACCGCGAGCGGAGGCCGGCGGGCCGGCTCGTCGTCGGTCGGCGGTTCCTCGTCGTCGTCCGCGACGCCGGGACCGATCCGCGGGCACACCACATAGGCCTGGTGCCCGGCCTGGACCTCTTCGCGCAGGCGCCGCCACGCCCGTTCCAGGTACGCCGGCTTCTCCGCAGCCGGCACCACATGCGAAGCGATCGGCGAGCGCCCCCGCGGCAGTTGGGACAGTGTGGACGTCTCCAGGTCGCCGTACACGGTCATAGCGACCGTCCGCGGAATCGGCGTCGCGGTCATCACCAGGACGTGCGGCGGCTGCGCGGCCTTGGCGCGCAGCGCGTCGCGCTGCTCGACCCCGAACCGGTGCTGCTCGTCCACGACCACCAACCCGAGGTCGCGGAAGTCGATGCCCTCGTACAGCAGCGCATGGGTGCCCACGACGATGCCCGCGGTGCCATCGGCGACCTGGGCCAGTGCCTCGCGCCGCGCCGCCGCGCCGAGCGAGCCGGTGATCAACGTGAGCCGGGTGCCGTTCGGGTCGCCGTCCAGTTCGCCTGCGCGGCCGAGCGGCCCGAGCAGGGCGCCGATGCTGCGATAGTGCTGCGTCGCGAGCACCTCGGTGGGAGCCAGCAGCGCCGCCTGCCCGCCGGCATCCACGACCTGCAGCATCGCCCGTACCGAAACGAGGGTCTTGCCGGAACCGACCTCGCCCTGCAGCAGCCGGTGCATGGGATGCGGCCGCGCGAGATCGGCCGCGATTTCCTCGCCCACGGCCCGCTGACCCTCGGTGAGTTCGTAGGGCAGGGCCGCGTCGAACGCGGCCAGCAACCCGGCGTCCGTGCGCGGCCGGGCCCGGGCGGGCGATCCGGCCGCACGCGACTTGCGCTGCACAAGCGTCAGCTGTACGGCGAAAGCCTCGTCCCATTTCAGCCGGTACCTCGCCTGGTACAGCAGCTCCTTGGCGCTCGGCCGGTGGATCTCGCGCAAAGCCGTGCCGATGCCCACCAGGTTGCGATTCGCGCGGATCGACCCGGGAAGCGGGTCGGCCGGCGGCTCGAACCGATCCAGCACCGTGCGGACGCACCTGGCGATCACCCACGTCGGCACGGCCTGCGCCGCCGGGTAGACGGGGATGATCGCGCCCGCGAACTCCTCGATCTCCTCCGCCGCCTCGTCCTGGGTCGCGTCGGCCCGCAGCAGTTGGTACGCGGGGCCGTTGAGCTGGCGCTTGCCGCGGAACTCCGTCACCTTGCCGGCGAACAGCCCCCACCGGCCTCGCCTCAGGTCCCGCTCGCGCCACGCCTGATTGAAGAAGGTGCAGGTGAGCGTCGCCCCCGAGCCGTCCCCGAGGGTGATCTCCAACATGGTGCCCTTGCGGGCGCGCATCGGGCGTACCGTCGCGCTCTGCACCTGCGCGAGCAGCGTGACCTGCTCGCCCACCTGGAGTTTCCGCATGTCGGTGTGCTCGCCGCGCTCGTCGTAGCGGCGCGGGAAGTGGTAGAGGAGGTCGCCCGCGGTGTGCAGGTCAAGGTGGGTGGCAAGCGTCCTCGCCCTACTCTCGCCCAGCACCTTGCGCAGCGGCGTGGCGATCGTGGTGGCGGTCGTCGTCTCGCTCACTCGACTCCTACCAAGAGGTGGTAGCGGGGCTGGCCGCCGGCATAGCACTGCAGCTCCACGAACGGCCAAGCCTGGGCGACGTGACCGGTGAGCGTCTCCTCGAGGTTTCGCGGAGCGCCGGCGCCGAGGACCAGCGTGGCCAGCTCGCCGCCGCCGCCGAGCATCCGGTCGAGCAGCCGCCGGCAGACCTCCTCGAGGTCGGCGCCGATGATGTGCACCTCGCCGTCGACCAGGCCGAGAAGGTCGCCGGGACGGCAGCGGCCAGCGACGGTCAGCGCCTCGCGGCTGGCCGTGCACACCTCGCCGTAGCGGCACGCGCCGGCCGCCTCGGCCATGGCGATCACGTCGTCGGCGAACTCCCGCCGCGGATCGCGCACCGCGAGCGCGGCGAGCGCCTGCACCGGCGAACGGGTGGGCACCACGCTGACCCGGATCCCGACGGCGGCGGCCTCACGGGCGGCGGACGTGGCCACGGCGTGGGTGTTGGCGTCGTTCGGCAAGAGCACGAGGTGGCCGGCGCCGGTGGACTCGATGGCGGCAAGCATCTCCGCGGTGGACGGGTTACGGCCGACCACCGTCGCGCCCTCGGCCTCGAACAGCGCGGTGAGCCCGTCGCCGGCCGCGACCACCACTGCGCCACGACCGTCGGGGTTGGGCAGTCGGTCCTCGGCCCGCCGGTCGCGCTCGGCGGGTACTCGATCCTCGAGCCTGGTCACGGAGATCTGCCGTGGCCGGCCGGCGACGATCCCCGCCTCGATGGCGGCGCCGATGTCGTCCACGTGGACGTGCACGTTCCAGGTCGGCGGATCGCCCTCGCCGGTGCCCACGACGACGAGCGAATCGCCGAGCGCGTCCAGGGTCCGTCGCAAGGTCTCGATGGTGCCGGCCTCGGCGTCAAGCAGATACTGCACCTCGTATCCGAAGTGGGACGGTCCCTCGTCGAGCGCCGCGGGCGGCGTCTCCACGGGCAGGTGAGAGCCGTGCAGGCCGCCGAAGTGCGACCCGCTCGGTACGCCATCCGGGGACGTCCCGGCGGGAAGGCCTTCCGGGACCGTCCCCGCAGACGTGTTTGGCGCGGGCGTCACGGCCCCGCAGTCCGTCAGCGTCCCGGCGGGCGCGGTACGGGTGCGCCCGTCGGCGGGTACCCCGGCGGGATCTGGACCAGCCGACGCATCGGTGGCAGACGTCGCAGAAGAAACGGCGGGCGTTCCGGCAGCCCTCACCGCGCCGGGCGTCCCGGGCGCCGCAGGAGGCGCGGCCGCGGCGGGCTTCGAGAGTGGCGTGGCCTGGGCGGGCGCCGCGGGCGGCGTGGTCGAGCCAGACGTCCCTGTGCGCGTCGCCGCAGCGGGCGTCGCAGGAGGCGCGGTCGCGGCAGGCGTTTCGAGCGGGGTGGTCGCGGCGGGCGGGGTGGTCGCGGCTTGGACGTCGGCCGGGGCGTCAGTCGGAGTGATGCCGTTCAGAGCGTCGACCAGTGCATCGAGCAGCAGGCAGAGGCCGCGTCCGCCGGCGTCGACCACGCCGGCGCGGGCCAGCACGGGCAGCTGCTGTGGCGTCCGGGCGAGTGCCTCGGCCGCCGACCTCGCCGCCGCGCGGGCTACGACGACCAGGTCGTCCGAGGCGATCTTGCCGGCGCCGTCGGCCGCCGCGGCCACCACGGAGAGCACGGTGCCCTCGACCGGCCGGGCCACCGCGCCGTATGCCGCCTCGGTGGCCGTCCGCAGTGCCCGGGCCAGCTCGCCACCGCGCACCGCCACCACGCCCGCGAACGCGTCGGCCATCCCGCGCAGGATCTGGGAAACGATGACGCCTGAGTTGCCACGGGCGCCGAGCAATGCCCCGCGAGCCATGAGGCGCATCGCGCGGTCGAGCGGACTGCCTGGGGATTCCGGCGGCTCGGGCTCGTCGAGCGCCTGCTGGGCCGAGGTCAGCGTCAGCACCAGGTTGGTGCCGGTGTCGCCGTCGGGGACCGGGTAGACGTTCAGCTCGTCGATCTCATGCTGGTGGGCGCGGAGCGCGGCCAGCCCACCACCGCACCAGCGGCGCACGGCGGCGGCGTCCAGGATCTCCAGCACGCGAAAATCGTACTAACCAGCACCGACAATCTCCGCCGGTGCGGGTCGGTGGGGTCGATTGGGACTCGCGTGCGACATCGGGTAACCTGGCCAGGTTGGTCCGGCAGTGGTTGCTGGGCGCCTCAAATAGCTGAGCAGCAGGCAGCTGAGCAACAGAGCGGTTCAGCGACTGAGTTCGATCAATCCCAGGAGTATTCCGTGTCTAGCGTGTGCGACGTCTGTGGCAAGCGGCCGGGCTTCGGTCACAACGTGCCGTGGTCGAAGAAGAAGACGAACCGCCGCTGGCTCCCGAACATCCAGTCGGTGCGTACGCCCGCCGGCGGCGGCAACACCAAGAAGCTGAAGGTGTGCACCTCGTGCATCAAGGCCGGCAAGGTAGTCCGCGCCTGAGGTTTTCTGGATCTTGTGCGCGAATCCCCGGAATTCGAGGGTGACGCGCACAAGATCTCAAGAACGTCGACGCCAGCCGGCCGCCTCGAGGGCGGCACGAACCTGAGCCGCCACTTCGTCGGGTCGACGGCGCACCGCCCAGGACGGGAACCGCAGTACCCCGATCGCCAGGTATCCACAACGCGTTCTGCCGCTGCATGTCGGCCCACCATTGCCGCGGATCGATGTGCCCGCTCTGGTCCCGCTCATCACGCACGCCGAGCATCCTCGCGCCGCGCACCCGTCACTCGCCGTCCCGGTGGACAACCGAAGGGCAAAGGCGCGCAACCGAAGCCTAGAGACGGCCGAGCAATCGAAGGCTAGAGACGGGGCGGACACCGGAGGCTAGAGAAGGCGGGCGTACGACAACACGCCGGCGTGATCCTTGTAGAAGCCGAAGTCTTCGATCCGCTGGTATCCGGCGGACTCGTACAGAGCGATCGCCTCGGGTTGCTTGTCGCCGGTCTCCAGGATGACACGCTTGCGTCCGCTGTTCCGGGCCGACTCCTCGATCGCGGCGAGCATCCGGCGCGCCACGCCGCGACCTCGGGCCGCGGGCGCCGTGTACATCCGCTTGAGCTCGGCGTCCTCGCCGTGGGTCCGCCAGCCGGCGCAGCCGACGAGCTCGTTGCCGTGCAGCGCGACGAAGAACGCTCCGGGCGGCGCGGCGAATTCCTCCGCGGCGACCGGCGTGTCGTCGCCGCTGCCGCCGTAGCGCTGGGAGAGATCGCCGAGCGCGTCGGAGATCAGCTTCTGCACCTCCGGCTCGTCGAGCCGGGCCGCACGGGTGTCGATCTGAATCACGTGGCACAACAATAATCAGCGAAAGTGGTCCCAGCCCATGCCGCCCGTCCACGGCTTGCGGTCAACGGTGACGCCGGTACCGCCGTGCACGGCGCCGACCACGCGCCAGGGCGCGGGCAGTTCCACCTCGGGCGGGAACGTCGCGGCGAGCGCGTGGTCGTCGCCGCCGGCCAGGATCCAGACATACGGGTCGACGCCGAGCGCGTTCGCCGCGTCGCGCATCTGGTCCGGGACCTCGAAGGCGTCCCGGCGCAGATCGATGCCGACCACGCTGGCGGTCGCCACGTGCCCGAGGTCCTGCAGCAGCCCGTCGGACACGTCGATCATCGAGGTGGCGCCCAGCCGGGACGCGGCCAGCCCCGCCGCGTACGGCACCTCGGGCCGGCGGTACGCCTCGACGAGCACCTTCGGCGTGCGGAACCCCCGGGAGAGCACGGTGTAGCCCGCCGCGGCGTACCCGATCCGGCCGGCCACCGCGACCACGTCACCGGGCTGCGCCCCGCTGCGCACCACCGGCGCCGCGCCGCGCAGGTCACCGAGCGCCGTCACCGCTATGGTCAGCGTCTGGCTGGCAGACAGGTCGCCGCCGACCACGCTGGCGCCGACCAGTCCCGCCTCGGCGGAGATCCCGGCGGCGAGCTCCTCGGCCCACGCCGCGTCCAGGTCGGTCGGCGCGCACAGCGCCACCAGCAGCGCGGTGGGCGCGGCGCCCATGGCCACGATGTCGGCCAGGTTCGCGGCCGCCGCCCGATGGCCGACGTCGGCTGCGCCGGACCAGTCCCGCCGGAAGTGCCGACCGTCGACGAGCACGTCGGTGCTCACCACCACTCGGCCGTCCGGCGCGACCACCACGGCCGCGTCGTCGCCCGGGCCCAAGAGCGTGGCCGGGCTGATGTCGAGCCGCGCGACGATCCGGGCGATGAGCCCGAACTCCCCCGCCTCCGCGATGCTCACTCGGAAAGCCTCCCTCATCTGGTGGCGTGCCGCTGCCGAACCGATCCGTACGGTAGTTTCACGTTCGGGTCGCCAATGACGGCGGATAGGAGTCTGATCGTGGTGCAGGCATACATCCTCATCCAGACGGAGGTCGGAAAGGCCCGTGACGTGGCCGCCGCGATCGACAAAATCCCCGGAGTCGTCCGGGTGGACGCCGTTACCGGGCCGTATGACGTCGTGGTTCTGACCGAGGCGCACAACGTCGACGAGCTCGGCCGGCTGATTGTGAGCAAAGTCCAGTACGTGCCAGGCATCACGAGGACGCTGACCTGCTCCGTGGTAAACCTCTGAGAATGGTCGACCTGGAGTCCCGTCCCCCAGAGCGGCCGGACCGGACGACGCGGAAGGCCGCGTTGTGGGCCACCGCGGTCGCGGCGCCGGTCGCCGTACTCGTGGGTCTGGTGATCTTTTTCCAGGTGATCCACGGCGCCGAGTCGGGCGCCCGGCCCAGCCCGACCGCGACCACGCCCGAAGCCGTCCCGACCGCACCGGTCCCGATGGCCGCGCCGAAGCTGTCGCCCCGCGCCGCGGAGGTCTGTCTCGCGGTGACGTCGCAACTACCGACCGCGGTCCGCGGCCTGGCGGCCCGCCGAGTCATGGCCGGCCCGGAGCAGAACGCGGCCTACGGCGATCCGCCGATCACCGTGCAGTGCGGCGTCGCCCAGCCCGCGCTGTGCGCCACGCTGAACGGCGGCGCCGACTGCGTGCCGCTGGACACCGAGCTGCTGAACATGAACCGAGTCTGCTGGTACGCGCGAGAGGGCGCCGCCACGACCGCCTTCACGACGATGGATCGCGAGATCGCGGTCCGGGTGACGGTGCCCAAGAGGTACGAGCAACCGGCGCAATGGGCCAACGAGTTCTCCGACCTGGTCGTGGAGACGGACAGGTCGAAGACCCGCGGCGTGCCGTCAGGATGTGTCTAGTGCAGGCCGGTCCCGCGGCGTAGCGCCGTGCGGATGAGGCGATCCACCACCTTGGGATACTCCAGGCCGGTCGCCGTCCACATCAGCGGGAACATCGACGTCGGCGTGAATCCGGGCATGGTGTTGATCTCGTTGAGGTAGATCTCGTGGTCCGCGGTCACGAAGAAGTCGACCCGGGCCAGCCCGGCGCAGTCCAGCGCCGTGAAGGTACGCCGGGCGTACTCGCGCACCTGGCGGGTCACGTCGGCGGGCAGCATCGCGGGCAGGTCGTAGCTGCTGCCTTCGAGGTACTTGGCCTCGAAGTCGTAGAAGTCGTGGCCGGACACGTGGATCTCGGCGAGCAGCGACGTCTCCGGCGACCCGCCGGCCTCGCTCTCGAGCACGCCGCACTCGATCTCCCGACCCACGATCGCCGCTTCCACCAATACTTTCGGGTCGATCTGCCGGGCGGTCGCCACCGCGGCGTCCAAGTCGGACCAATCGCTCACCTTCGTGATGCCGTGCGACGAGCCGGCCCGCGACGGCTTGACGAACACCGGCAGGCCGAGCCGGTCCTTGTCGGCCTCGGACAGCGAGCACCCGGCCCGCAGCACGGCGTACGACCCGACCGGGATGCCCTCGGCGGCGGCCAGCTTCTTGGTGAACTCCTTGTCCATCGCGGCGGCCGACGCGAAGACGTTCGCGCCCACGTATGGGATGCCGGCCATCTCGAGCATGCCCTGGATCGTGCCGTCCTCCCCGTACGCGCCGTGCAGCGCCGGGAAGACCACGTCGACCCCGGCCAGCGAGCCGACGCCGTCGGCCGGGTCGACGACCATGAGCCCGCTCGCGGTGGGGTCGGCGGGCAGCACTACCGCCGTACCGGACGACGCGGTGATCTCGGGCAGGCGCCGGTCCGCGATCGACAGTTGCGCGGGGTCGCCGGAGGCCAGCACCCAGCGGCCTTCCCGGGTGATGCCGACCGGCACCACCTCATACTGATCCGGGTCGAGCGCGGCCAGGATGCTGCCGGCGCTGACGCACGAGATGGCGTGCTCGGAGCTGCGACCGCCGAACACGACGGCCACGCGGGCCTTACGAGGGGTCGTCACGGAAATGGCCTCTCATTCGCGGCGGCTCGGGCCCTGCACGATCCGCCAGATATCGATAAGATCCCTGGTCGCGCACACTATCTTCACCAAGCGTGCACGGGTGAGGGGGCACCCGCAGCTCGTCACCGGACGTGACCCTACTCTGGGCGCACCACATTCGTGATGGCCGCGGGCCGAGGTACGGCGATGAAGAACAGGGAGTCCATGAGACCCGCACTGCACGTGATCGCCTGGCCGGGCCCGGGGCGCCTGGCGACCATGGCCCACCCCCGCGGCGGTGCCCGGCTGGCCGACGAGATGGCCGGGCTGGCCCGCGCCGGCGTCGACGTCTTCGTCTCCGCACTCACCTGGGAAGAGGACCGACGGCTCGGGCTGACTCAGGTGGCCGCCGCTGCCCGGGCGGCGGGCGTGGAGTTCGTCTCTTTCCCGATCGCCGACCGCGGCGTACCCCGGGCCCAGGACATCGCGGGCGACAGCGACGTGGTGGCCTTGGGGGTGCGGCTGGCCGCGCACGTCCGCGCCGGCCGGTTCGTGGTCACCCAGTGCTTCGCCGGCATCGGCCGATCCGCCCTGCTCGCCTGCGCCACGCTGGTGATGCTCGGCATCGGGCCGGAGAACGCGCTGCGGATGGTGTCGCAGGCACGCGGATTGCCCGTGCCCGACACCGAGGCCCAACGCCACTGGCTGTACGAGTTCGCCGCGACGCACGGGGGCTGACCGGCCATCCCGAGCGCTCGAGTCATCCCGAGCACTCGAGGAAAGCGCAGGGATGGTCAGGCCTGGTCGAGCGCGGCGGTCAGGTCGGCGAGCAGGTCGTCCGCGTCCTCGATGCCGCAGGAGAGCCGGACGAAGCCGGGCGAGGTGTCGTCGCCCCACTGGGCGCGGCGGTCGGCCGACGAGTGCACGCCGCCGAACGACGTCGCCGCGAAGACCAGGGTCGAGGCCGTCAGGAACCGGGCCACCCGGTCCGCGGTGATCAGATCGAACCCGACCACACCCGGGATCCGGCGCATCTGGGCGCTCGCCACCGGGTACGAGGGATCGGTCGGCAAGCCGGGCCAGCGCACGGCGTCCACGTCGGAGCGGCCGGCCAGGAGTGCCGCCACCGCAGCCGCGTTCGCGGTCTGCCGGGCCAGCCGCAGGTCGAGCGTCGCCAGTGAGCGGTGCGCGAGCCAGGCGTCGAACGCGCCCGGGATGCCGCCGGTCTGCGTACGCCAGGTGGTCAACCGCGCCAGCAAGCCGTCGTCGTTGGTGGCCACGTACCCGAGGAGCACGTCGGAGTGCCCGGTCAGCGCCTTGGTGCCGGACGCCACGACCAGGTCGGCACCGAGCTCCAGCGGTCGCTGCCCGAGCGGGGTCGCCGCGGTGTTGTCCACCGCCACGAGCGCCCCGGCGGCGTGCGCCGCGGCGGCCACCGCGCGGATGTCGCACACGTCGAGGCTGGGATTCGCGGGCGTCTCCAGCAGCACCAGGCGTACGCCGTCGAACGACGGATACGGTCCGGCGGTCGGCACCAGGATCGAGTTCACGCCGAGACCGCGCAGCGTGCTTTCGGCGAACGCACGGACCGTGTAGTACCCGTCCGCGGGTAGCGCGACCGTGTCGCCGGTGCGCAGCGTGGCCAGCAGCATCCCGGTGATCGCGGCCTGCCCGCTGGCGAAAGCGAGCGCGGCGCCGCCCTCGAGCGTGCCGATCGCCCCCTCGAGCGCGCGCCGGGTGGGGTTGTCCGGCCGGCCGTAGCCGTTGCGCCCGGGGCCGGTCTCCGGATCCAGGTGGTAGGGCGCCGCGAAGACCGGGCCGGGCAGGAACGGCTGGCCCGGTACGGGCTCCGGCAGCCCCGCGTGCACCACCCGCGTGCCGTCGGAGTACGACGAGGTCACTCGGGCTTCATCTCCCGACCCATCAGCAACTTCACCGCGACGCGCGGGTCGACGCCCTCGTGGCAGACCCGCTCCACCTGTTCGGTGATCGGCATCTCCACACCGTGCATGCGGGCCAGGTCCCGGATCGCCAGGCAGCTCTTCACGCCCTCGGCGGTCTGCCGGGCCGCGGCCTGCGCGGCTTCCAGGGACTCGCCCCGGCCGAGGTGCTCGCCGAACGTCCGGTTGCGGGACAGCGGCGATGAGCAGGTCGCGACCAGGTCACCAAGGCCGGCCAGCCCCGCGAACGTCATCGGGTCGGCGCCGAGCGCCACCCCCAACCGGGCCGTCTCGGCCAGGCCGCGAGTGATCAGAGACGCCTTTGTGTTGTCGCCCATGCCCATGGCGGTGGCCATCCCGTACGCGAGCGCGATCACGTTCTTGACGGCCCCGCCAAGCTCGCAGCCGATCACGTCCTCGCTGGTGTACGGCCGCAGGTACGGCAGCGCGATGGCCTGCTGAACCTGCTGGGCCCGGCGCACGTCGGTGCTGGCCACCACGGTCGCGGCCGGCTGCTCGGCGGCGATCTCGGGCGCCAGGTTGGGTCCGGACACCACCACCACGCGGTCCGGATCGACGCGGGCGGTCTCCACGATGACCTGGCTCATCCGCTTGGTCGTGCCGAGCTCGATGCCCTTCATCAACGAGATCAGCGTGGAATCCGGCGGTAGGTGCCCCGCCCAGTCGGCCAGGTTGCCGCGCAGCGTCTGCGACGGCACGGCCAGGAACACCATCTCGGCGCCGGCGAGCGCGGTGGCGAGGTCACTGGTGGCGGTGACCCGCTCGGGCAGCTTCACGCCCGGCAGAGAGCCCTCGTTGACGCCGAACTCGCGGATGGCCGCGGCCACCGACTCGCGACGCGCCCACAACGTGACGTCGGCGCCGGCTTCCGCGAGGACCTTCGAGAACGCCGTACCCCATGCGCCCGCGCCCAGGACCGCGGCGCGGCTCATTCGGCCACCGCCGGAGGCTCGGACCGGCGGGCCGGTGGCTGGAACAGCGGCGGCGGCTCGGCCTCGCGTACCTCGCCCAACAGGTCCCGCACGTCGGTCATGATGGCGTCCGTCATCTGATCCAGCACCGCGCGGGTCGGCGCCTCGCCCTCCCACCGGCTCAGATCGACCGGCTTGCCGGCGGTGACCGTGATCGGCGCCCGCGGCCGCAGCGACAACTTCTTGGTGCGCGGATCGAACACCCGCTGAGCGCCCCAGTGTGCGACCGGGATGACCGGGGCGCCGGTGAGCAGCGCGAGCCGGGCCGCGCCGGTCTTGCCGCGCATCGGCCAGAGGTCGGGTTCGCGGGTCGTAGTGCCCTCTGGATAGATGATCACCGCGCCGCCCTGCTGGAGGGCATCGACGAGCGCGTCGAGAGACTTCACCGCTTCCACGCTGCCGCGTTCGACCGGGATCTGAAGCACCTTGCGCAGGAACGCCCCGACCAGCGGCACCTTGAAGACGCTTGCCTTGGCGAGGAACCGGGGCCAACGCCCCGCCCCGTAGACGAAGTGCGCCACCACCAGCGGGTCGAAGTGCGAAATGTGATTGGGCGCGATGATGAGGCCGCCGCTCGGCGGCACATTCTCCAGGCCGGTCCAGCTGCGCCTGGTCCACAGCCGCAACACGGGCACCACCACGAAGACCGCCACACGCTGCCAGAACCCGAGCCTGCGCTGCGCCACGGTCCCTCCCTGCCTCGCCCGCCGTCCCCTGCGACGAAATCATGCCCGTTCGCGGCCGCCGGTACCAGGCAGGGGTGGTGCCGGGACCGCTGGCAGGATTGCAGGGTGGCGAAGGACTGGACGGTAGTCATTGCGGTCAAGCGACTGGGCGCGGCGAAGAGCCGGCTGCGCGGGGCCGTGCCCGACACCCGGCACGAGGACCTTGCCCTGGCGATGGTCCGCGACACGGTCGCCGCCGCGCTCGGCTGCGCCGAGGTCGCCGACCTGGTCGTGGTCACGGACGACCCGGCCGCCGCCCGCGCGGTGACGGTCCTGGGCGCGCACGCCGTACCCGATCGCCCCGCAGCCGGGCTGAACGCGGCCCTGCGCTTCGGCGCCGACGTCGTGGCCGGCCTTGCCCGCAGGCGGGCCGTGCTCGCGGGCGACTTACCGGCGCTGCGTGCGCCGGAGCTCGGGTCCGCGCTATCAATGGCCGGCGGCCGCAGCTTCGTGCCGGACGCGGAGGGCAGCGGCACGGTGCTGCTCACCGCCGCGCCCGGCAGCCCGCTCGACCCCCGCTTCGGCGTGGGCTCCGCGGCCGCCCACGCCGCCTCCGGCGCGACCGAACTGACCGGCGACTGGCCCGGCCTGCGCCAGGACGTCGATACCGCGGCCGATCTGCGGACGGTGCTCGCGCTGGGAGCCGGCGCACATACCTGCGCGCTCCTGCGTGACATCGGACTCACCGCCGGCTGCGACCGCTCCCGCCTGCCAACCGCCCCGGCCCGGTAGCGTACGGGGCATGCAGGGCACGGTCGCGACCTACGATCCCGAGACGCACGCGGGCACGCTGCTCCTCGATGACGGCACTCAGCTGGCATTCCCGGCGGAGGCGTTCCTCCGCTCCGGGTTACGGCTGCTCCGTCTCGGGCAACGGGTGACCGTCGAGACCGGCA